>CALMZF010000132.1 GCA_937870645.1 uncultured Paludibacter sp.
CATATCAACCAGGTCGAGATCTTTACCGGTAATTGTCAGTACAGCACCGGGCTTAATGGTAGTTGGAGCGAATGAGGTAAATGTTGGTAAAACCACATTCAGAGCTTCTTTCGAGTAAACTTCGATGGGAATTTCGGCGCCGTTGGAAAGAATAATTTTTCCGGTTTGAGCCTGTACAGGTACTTTCAGTTCTATCTGTTTGCGAGTTCTTGACACGAAAGCAGTATCATCCACAGCAACGCCATCGAAGAAAATTACTCTTTTAATCAGATTCAGATAATCACCTTTTATGGTCAGTACTTGTCCGGCTTTGATTGTTGCCGGAGAAACACTTTCAATGGAGATTGGTTCCGAATAGGTGAGGGGGGTCTTGGTTTTTATGTCACCCTGAGGTGTTTTTAGAGTTACAAGGCCAACACCGGCATTCTGAGGGATAGTAATTTTGATTTCGCGCTCGTCAACGACAGCAATGTCGCTGACTTCAATAGTACTGCCTGATGTCAGGCCCGGAAGTACGATGGAGGTTACTTTATCCAGATTATTACCGATAAATCGCAGGTCACCACCGCGCAGTGCCGGTGAAGGACCGAATGAATTGAGCAGGATGGTATCGTCCACTTCATCTTTGTCGCATGAAGTAAATCCAATTCCGGATAGCAGCAATAAGCATATCATCAGGCCTGCTGTCCATATATTCTTTTTTGTTTGCATAAAAGTCTTTTTTTAATAATTGTTTTATAAAACATCATTTGTTATTCAGCAGGAACAACCCTGATATTATCGATACAGATATAAGGTGTGCACGAAGTTCCTGTAATTCCACCATTGTACACAAAGAAGGTTAGTCCTCCGTAATTGCCTGCTGGAGCCATTTCGAGAGACTCACCCGAATGAGAATACTTGAATTCTGTGAGCGGAATAGCTACTGTAACCCAACCGTCGGTTGTATATGAACCAGTAGATTCCCAGGGTCTCCACAAACCGCGCGGTGTTTTGCCGTCGGCTATGTAGCCGTTGGTACCGTTTGTTGACCACGGGGTAAAGATCATTTGCAACGCACATGAAGACCAGGCTTGAGTAACGTTAACTTCGAATTTTAGTACAGACGATGCCGGAGGTGTTGAGAATAAATCACCCTGCGGACGTCCGTTAGCTGTTCCCCAAAGATTAAAGGAGAAATTATCTTCTGCCCAGTCCTTGGTTGGGTCGCCATCGAGTGCACCTGTAAAGTACACATAGTTACCACTGATACCGGCAGGGTCAGAGTTTTTAATTTTTCCCGAACGCCAGCCACCATTTGCATTGGTGTTATCCCAGTCAAGGATTATTCCGCGGTCGTCTCTGAACTGGAAATGCGAACGTCCTGTTCCATAAATCGACTTCACGTTCATATATCCTTTCTGAGCTCCGGCAGGAATTTTGAAGACTACCTTCGTCTTTTCGATACTTTTAATTTCTGTAACCGGTACATTTCCTGCCATCGTAATGGTTAGCGGTACATTGGGATCATCGATGAAATAATCGCCGTACAATGTGGCCAAATCGCCATCGTGAGCATATTCGCATGAAATGCTGTTTACCACCGGACTTGGAACCTGCACACCAAAAGTGTAAGGTATTGTATCATTCGTTTTGGTTATCATATAAATCTTGTTGGTAACAACCGAAGGAATTGTTTTGGGAATGGTAACAATCAGGGCATTATCAGTAATTAAACTTGAATTTAAAACTGCTTTCTGATCGTTGAACCACATCTCGCGAATGCTCCGTAAATTGTGTCCCACCAGACAAATGGTATTGTCCATAAATGCCTGCACCAGGAGCGAGTCAGACGAAACCGGATTGGGTACGCGTACATAGTACACTTCCGGCACGCCATCGGCAATTTCATATTTATCGGGATTGTCATTGCATGCCTGAAATGCAAATCCGATGATGACTGTAAATGCTAAAATGAATGATTTAGCCAGTTTACTTGTTGTTATATATTTTTTCATATTCCGTTATTATAAGCGATTAATAATGAATGGTGCTTAAATCAAACTCAACCGGATCTTTCAGCAGATTAGGATTCATCGTTAGGTCAGTATCAGGGAATGGAAGTTTGAAATGTGCATCGGTAATATTGGGTATTGACGGATTGGCATCGTAGTAAACATCCGCAGCATTAAAGGTGCCTGTCTTGTAATAGTTATTCAGACCGGCATACCAGCTTCTTTTCTGTGCCTTTAGTTCGGCAATGGCTTTAGCCGGTTCGTAATAATGCCAGCGAACATAGTCGTACCAGCGGTCGCCTTCGCAGGCAAGTTCCAGACGACGTTCTTTCCAGATATCGTTCCAGGTGATGGATGTTTTTGGTTCATATCCCTGTACTGAGCGTCCCCGAACAGCATTGAAAGCTTTCAGTGCCGAAGGATCGGATGTTGTTGCATTGTTACCGAGAACGGCTTCAGCGTAGATCAGATATACGTCCGACAAGCGGAGCAGGTGTGTGCTCAGGCTGGTAGCCATGCGCGACATACTAGTACCGCATCCGATGATGTGGTCGTTGTCATTTCCAACCAGGTGTTTTACTTCATTGGCTCCGGTAGCACTTTGATATTCCATACTTTTTACAGCAAATTGAGTGTAGTCGAATCCGCCCTTGTCCACCCAGAAGTAATCATATTTGTCGCCGTACATCATCATGGTCGCTTTACGGCGGGCATCGTTGTTGTTACGTGTCAGATTGAGGGCGTTTTCGCCGAATGCCTGTTGCAGATCAACAGAAGGACCTCTATATCCACCCCAGGTTGCTCCGTATTCATCGAAACCTACAATACCCAGGTCAGATTGCAGTGTGTTTTGCGATGTCCAGTTATTGGATACCACCCAATGCCAGGCGAGCAAACTCTCTTCGCTGAAATTATTTTTCAACCGAAAAACATCCGAATAAACTGGCAATAGGCTGCGTCCGCTTTCATCTATCACTTTCTTGGCGTACTCGGCTGCTTTTGCCAGATCAGAGGCATTGCGAGTTCCCGACATTCCGTAACCCGATTTTGTAAGATATACTTTAGAAAGTAATCCATAAGCCGAATAACGGTCAATACGGCCGGGTTGGTTGCTGGTGGGTAACCATTCGATAGCTTTTTCGAGTGTCATGATGATATAGTCATACACGTTCGGAATAGTGGCTTTATATACGTTGTTGTAATTGCCGGAAGCTATTTCAGCCGAATTGTTGTGAATAATGGGTACTTCACCGAAGCAACGAACAAGATAGAAATATGCCATTGCTTTCCATACCAGTGCTTCACCCTTAACGGTGTTTTTTGTACTTTCTTTTACATTTTTCCCGGCTTTCAGGTCAATATTCTCGATAATGCCGTTGCAGTAGGCATTTACAGACCAGAGTGAAGCCGACATATTTACAAGGTCTTCGTCGGTTGAGTTGATTGTAAAGGTGAGGTATGGAGACGAACCCCAGTAATAGTTACCTGACAATACTTCACCGATTTTAAAGAAACCACGCTGAAAATCGTACCAGGGAGAATTGTAAACAGGATTTACAGCCTGAAAACATTGCTCATCGGTCTGATAGAAATTATCTACGGTATAGTTATCTTCGGTTGGCCGGCTTAAAAATTCCTCGCACGAAACGAAACCAAAGCTAATCAGTATCGTAAAAATGAGGTATTTTGATATATTATTAAATCGTTTCATAGGTATTTTAATTAAAAAGTTAGAATGATAAATTTATTCCGAATGAATAAACCTGTGGCGAAGGATAACGTCCGTTGTCGAGTCCGTAAACATTGGAGCTTGCAGTACTTGCACCGATTTCAGGATCATAACCTGTGTATTTACTAAATGTGTACAGATTCTGAATGTTGGCATATACTCGTATGTTATCAACTTTCCACTGACGGCTGATTTTTGCAGGCAGTGAATATCCGAAAGTGATATTTTTTATCCTCAAGTAAGATCCGTCTTCGATGTATCTGTCGCTGATGCGGTTGTTGTCGTTCGGGTCGTTGGCGATAGCTCTCGGAACGGTAGCCGAAGGATTTGAAACTTTTACATTGGTGATATCTTCAAACCAGTTGTACACTGTTACACCGTTGATTACTGCCGGATATGTTTTCGTGGCATTGATTGGTTCGAGCAGGGTGCGTTCTGTTACTACTTTAAGCTGATTGTCCCAGATACTTGTCATACTCGAAAGGTTCATAGCCATGTAATTGTACACTTTGTTGCCATAGGTTCCGTTGATAAATACCGATAAATCGAAATTTTTATAATTGAACGTATTGGTCATACCGTAGTTGAATTTAGGCATTGGTGAACCGATGTTGGTACGGTCGTAAGTGTTGATTTTACCATCAGGTTTTCCTTCGGGACCACTTAGGTCAGCGTATTTGAGGTCGCCAACCCATGTTGTATTGTAACGGTCAAATACTCCGTTGGAAGGATATTTTTCAGGTTTAGGTGAATTTTTCAGGTCATCCAGGTCTTGATATACACCCACTACTTTGTAGCCATAGAAGTTGTAGAGCGGATCGCCCACGTTGGTGATGGTTACCACATCACTCCACTGTCCGTAGCCTTCGATATGAGCTGAAGCAGTGCCGTCGAGCGCAACAAGTTTGTTCTTATTGAACGACATCTGGAATTCAGTATTCCATTTGAATGCACCTGTCAGGTTATGAGTATTGAGGGTAAATTCCACACCTTTATTATTAATGGTACCATAATTGCCATAAGGAGAAGCCAGAGCCGAAGATGGATTGCCGCGTGTACCCATGTAGGATGGTAATTGCAACGCCATAAGCATGTCTTTCGAAGTTTTGTCGTACATATCAACCACCAGTCCAATGCGGTCTCTGAAGAAGTTGAGGTCAATGCCAAGGTTCCATTGTTCCTGTGTTTCCCATTTGATATAGGGATTGGCCAGATTTCTCTGACGATAGCCGAGACCTAATCCCGAAGGCATCTTGGCAATGGCAGCGCCCCACATGTACGAACCGATGTTTGAATTACCGGTTTGTCCCCAGCCAAAACGAATTTTACCATTATTGAGTACACCGGTAATTGATTTAAGAAATTCTTCATTGGTAAATCTCCAGGAGGAGGCGAATGAATGGAAACCTGCCCAGCGGTTCTTAGGTCCGAAGTTCGATGAACCATCGCGACGATAAGTATATGTACCCATGTAACGGTCATCATAGTTGTAGGTTGCACGTCCAAAGAATGAAGCCATAGACGAACTGCCAAAACCAGTGTTTATTTGCGGGTCGGAACCCAGATTGGGATTATGAATATCGTTTGAAGGAAGATTGGTGGAAGATACTCCTTCATATTCGTAGTTGGATTCCCACATTTCCTGTCCGAGCATGGCAGTATAGTTGTGCTTATCAGATTTTCCACTGTATGTCAGGTAGTTTTTGAACTGCCAGAATTTGTTGATATTGTTCTGTATCGAACTCGAATTTGATTTGCGGCTCCAGTTGCCATAGGTTACAGCCGGTTCGAAATGTTCGCCGCGTGATCCGCCAATGTCAAAACCTAGTTCGGTATGCCATACTAATGGTTTGTAGGGATTGATTTCGGCAAAAATATTACCCGCCAGTTTATTCCGGTCCAGTAATATATCTTCATCCATGGCCATAGCTATCGGGTTGATACGGGTATAACCTTCGCGTACAACACTTGCATAATTGCCGTCGAGATCGTAGATGGGTATATCCGGAGGGGTGAGAAGTGAGTATTTAACAATACCTTCGTCACTGTCGGCCAAACCAAGTCTTTCGTGAGTCATGGAGTACATACTGTTCAATCCAAGTTTGAACCATTTTTTTAATTGTGCATCCAGATTGGCACGGAAGGAATAGCGATTGAATTTAGTACCGATAATGGTTCCCTGTTGATTCATATAAGAACCGGATACATAATATTTAATTAAATCTGTACCTCCCTGAGCCGAAATCTGATGTTGATTCATCGGCGCAATCTGGAAGACTGCATCCTGCCAGTTTGTACCATTGCCGAGCAGGGTTGGGTCCAGAAATTCAGGACGATCATCCTGAGCATTGCTTTCCTGCGATACCGAATTGCTGTATTCGGCAAATTCTCTCAGGTTCATCATGTCGATGCGCGCAGCCTGACGTTGCACGCCAAACAAACCTTCGTAAGAGAATTTAGCTTCTCCAGCTTTTCCTTTCTTCGTAGTAATCAGAACTACTCCGTTTGAACCCTGAGCACCATAAATAGCAGTTGCAGAGGCATCTTTCAGGATTTCCATGGAGACAATATCAGAAGGATTGATGGTTGAAAGCGGAGAGATGGTTGATGTGCTCCCATTGCCAAGTGCATCGCCCAGACCGAATGATGCTCCGCTGTTGCCACCTCCCTGAACGATGACGCCATCGATTACATAAAGGGGTTCTGCATTGGAATTGATTGTCGACTGACCGCGAACACGGATAGACACTGATGAACCCGGTGCTCCGGAAGTCATCACCGAATTTACACCGGCAACACGTCCCTGCAAAGCCTGATCGAGGTTCGTAATGATTGAACCTTTGATTTTATCTTCGCCTACAGTGACAGCAGCTCCCGATAAATCGCTTTTTTTCATGGTACCGTAACCAACCACAACCACTTCGCCGAGGGTTTTCCGGTCTTCGTTCAGTACTATTTTAAAACTGGTGCGATTGCCCACAACCTCTTCAACGGATGTATATCCGAGGCTGGAGAAGATCAATACCGGATTTTTTGAGGTCAGATTAATTGCAAAACTTCCGTCTGCTTTTGTCACTGTACCATTACCGGTTCCTTTTTCAATAACATTGACTCCGATCATGGCTGTATTGTCGTTGCCGTCAATGACAGTCCCGGTTACCCGGCGTGATTCCTGAGCCATAATTTGCCAGCTCAATAGCAGAGCTGTACATAGCAAAATAATGTTTCTCATATAAAACTATACATTTTTAATTAAATAATTTATTTAAGGTATTGAATAATTTTTTTTACAAATATAAATTTATGTATGTGCAGGTTAAAGTATTATTTTATCCATTATTAATACTATTTTGTCCGGTTGATTTGTTTTCGGTGTTTTTCGAAAAATGCATAGCGTATTTGCCACCATTGATCAGGAACGTTGTGCCCGTTTTCCGGAAAAATGTAAAACTCCTTTTCGGAATGAATACGGTTATAGCCGGCGAAATTGGTATGCGGCGGACATACTTCGTCCTGCAGCCCCACTGCCATGATTACAGGACAGGTTATTTTATGTGCCAGATTTTTAATATCGAAGTAGGAGAGTGTTTCATACAGTTGTTTATCCGTAAGTTTTAGTTCTGCCTGTTTCTTCTGCACGGGTTCGGCAGGCCAGTTTACAATACTGAAATAATCAGGATAATCGGATAGAAACGGTATTGTCGGGGCTGCTGCTGTTATTCGCCTGTCGAGTGCACAGGCAGCAAGGGTAAATGCACCACCCTGACTTCCTCCTTCGGCAAATATATTTAGGGTGTCAGTTTCAGGACGCGATGATACAAAATCAATAGCACGGATCAAATCCATAAAAGCTCCGCGGTAATAATATTTGTCTTTATTTCCTAATTCGAAAGTTATCCAGTCACCATAAATATTTCCGGGCTGGTTTAGTCCCTGTCCGCGTGTAGAAAGTATGAATTCGGCCATTTCTGGATTATCGGCGGGATTCGGAAGCCAGGGCTTTGAACCGTAACCCATGTATGAAACAATCACAGGGTATTTGCCTTTTTTCTCCGGGACACAGTAGTAACCAGATATTTCCGCATTTTCGAGCGATCGCATGGTCACTTTGTATATTTTTCTTTTATCGCCGGGTTTTCCGGGCAACAGCGTTAGCTTATAATCGGGCGCCACGGTGGCAAGTTCTTTCTTTGCTTTTTCCCAGAATTCATCCAGATCGGGCTTATTATCGGGGAGCGATACGATGGCTTCCGGTTCGTAACCGATATTGAAATTTCTGATTATGGTACTGTCGCTGCTCAGCGAACATCTGTAAAATCCGGGAGTCGGTAAACCGAACGAAAAACTAATCATGGCTGAATCGTTCGGATAGATAATTGTTTGTTGCGCAAAGCGAATAGAACACCCAGCCCGAAGTCAGTTTCACCTCATGACTTAATTTACTGCCATTGGTTGTTGTTTGGGCATAAATTGGGAGTAGCAGAAAAGCCGCAAGCAAAAATATTAAATTTATTCTTTTCATTTTTTGATTTTAGGACTTAACCGATACATAACAACATCCTGACCGGGTATAGAAAGATTTACAGACTTTGCAGTAGTGCCTTCCTGCTTAGAAGTCCACAAATTCCTGATATTGTAGGTTGTCTTATAGAATTCGGTCGATCGGCTGGAAACTTTATCATCAATATTGAAACGCTGCCATTCTACGGTGTAATTTACGCTTTCTTTATTTCTATTCAGAACACAGAAAGCCCAATCGCCGCCGGTGAGAGGTTTCAGCCAGACTTCCACTCCGTTTTTTGCTTCTGCTTTCAGTCCCTGAATACCCAGAGAATCCTGGTTAACAGCAATCACTTCTTTATTCATCAGAATACTCATGGTTTCCTGACTCATAGAACGGATATCGTTGCCGAGGATAAGAGGTGCCGCAAGCATAACCCACATGGTGAAATGTGCTCTGTCCTGATTGGCAGGCATACCGTTGCCTACTTCGAGCATATCGGGGTCGTTCCAGTGACCTGGACCCGCATACTGACGAAGTCCTTCCTGTAAATCAAGTATTTGCATAACTCCTACTGCTTTCCAGTTTCCGTGATCATCGATACAGTCGAAACAGTTATAGATATCGCCGGTGGTTCGCCACATGTGACCGGTTTCTTTTGCCCAGGTCCAGGGTTTGCTGTTACCCCATTCGCACATGCTGAACAGTATGGGACGTCCGGCTGCCCGCAGAGCATCACGCATTAGCTGGTATGCACCCATCGGATTGATGTTTTCGGTAGCACACCAGTCGTATTTAAGATAATCAATTCCCCAGGATGCGTAGGTGAGTGCATCCTGATATTCGTGT
>CALMZF010000133.1 GCA_937870645.1 uncultured Paludibacter sp.
CAATGTTTTAGTTGCTTTTTATATTTTCATCCAGATCCGCCATTCATTCGGGTAAAGATTATTGCAGCGATTCCCGAGGTTTTTAACCCACCCTAACGGTATGTTCCGATATTTAATAAGTACAAATCCCTTTTCTGTTTCAGACAAACTGATGGTTTCTTTTTTAAGAAACAACAAAGCATCCCTCAGTTCGACTTCGGCCTGAAGTACATTTTCCAACTGAATACTTTTTGATAATGCCAGACTGGTATGAGGAATTAAATCACGACCTTTTATTTCACAAAGTGTAATACCGTAATGCATAATGTGTAAATTACTTTTCAGCAATTCTACTTTATCGGAGAATTTTGTTCTGAATGCTGAAATCAGATTATTGTCGGTATAAATCTTCCAGTTTTCAGGTTCAATGAGTTTGTTTTTAAGTTCAGTTTCATTGAATTCCGACTTTTGTTGCCTTTTATCCTGTTTCTTTATTCGGAGTGAGGGTGCATCCGACGTTTTTCGCAAAACGGAAAGAAAAAAACCTTCACCGCGGGTTTTGTGAGGAAAAAACCGGTAACCTTTATCCGAAACGGTAATTTCCGGAAAAGCATCTGTATTCAACCGAATCAATTCAGCACCCAGTTCTGTCTCCATCCAGCTTACATTTTCTTCATTTTCTTCCCTGTTGTAAGTACAAGTGCTGTAAATTAAAATACCATCCTTTTTCAGCGTATCCCACACGTCGGTCAGGATTTGGCGCTGCCTTCGGGCACACATCATTACATTCTCTTCGCTCCATTCGCCGACCGCTCCTGCATCCTTGCGAAACATTCCTTCACCCGAGCAGGGAGCATCCACCACCACCGCATCGAAAAAGGAAGGCAAACGCTGAAAATCCTTTGGCTCGTTGTTGGAAACCACAACCGTATCATTGCCCCATTTTATCAGATTTTCGGCCAGAATGTATGCACGGCTGCGAATAATCTCATTGCTCACGAGTATTCCGCCGGGACCCAGGTATTGGGATATCAGCGTAGACTTTCCGCCGGGTGCAGCACACAGGTCGAGCACTACACTCTGAGGCACAACAAACTGATTGAGAGCCTGCTGCAAAAACATGGACGATGCTTCCTGAACATAATAAACACCGGCGTGCAAAAGAGGATCGAGGGTGAAAACCGGTCGTTCAGCCAGATAATATCCGGCATCACACCATTTAACCGTATCGTCGGAAGGTAAATATTCCATTTTATCATTCACACGTACACTCACAGGCGACGGGTAATCGAGTGCATCCAGAAATGCGGGTAATTCTTCTTTTAATAATTCCTGAGTACGACTGACAAATGGTTCGGGTAAATTCATGCGGGACTTTTTAATGTGCAAACTTACATAAATTTCGTGATTTATGTGTAAATTTGCAACAGGTAAAAATTATTCGGAATGTAATAATACTCTTTGTCCGGCAGTCAGGTGAACAATACCCATTTTTTTACCTGTTAATTTGTCCCATTTTATTTTTCCAGGATCACCCGTGTGAATTTACATATTCAACAAAAATTGATTAATATTGCATTCGAATTAAACAACCGGAATTTCCATTAAATAAGTCACTATGAAATCACGCATTCCGCTCATTTTTACAGCTCTGGGATTGTTAATAATCAGTTCTTGCAGCAATAAAACTTCGACCGATTACACCACCCTGGTCGATCCTTTTATTGGAACAGGAGGTCACGGCCATACATTTCCGGGTGCAACCTATCCGCACGGTATGGTGCAGCTCAGTCCCGATACCCGCATTTACGACTGGGATGCCTGCTCCGGTTATCATTATTCAGACTCGCTTGTCAATGGTTTTTCGCACACGCACCTGAGCGGCACCGGATGTGCCGATTACGGCGACGTACTGGTGATGCCGGTAGTGGGCGAAGCTGATATCCGAAAAATGCCCCTCGGCAGTCAAAACACATCTTATGCATCTGCCTTCTCACACAAAAAGGAAGAAGCAATTCCGGGTTATTATTCCGTAATGCTCGACCGGTACAATGTGAAAGCCGAACTTACCGCTTCGCAACGGGCCGGATTTCATAAATACACCTTCCCTGTCTCCGATAAAGCAGGTTTGCTTATCGACCTGGACTATGCCATACAGGGACAGGTTACCAAAGAGCTGACTCTCGAAGTAATCAGCGATTCAGAAATAGTTGGTTACAAGAAATCGGCTTACTGGGCACCGGAACAGTATATTTATTTCTATGCAAAAACTTCAAAACCATTTACCTCGGCTACATTCTACCGCAACGATTCAATCATTGCCGGTGTCAAAGAGGTGTCGGGAAGCGGAAAAGTGCTCCTCTCCTTTGCGACCAAAGCGGATGAAGTCGTGATGCTGAAAGTGGGTATTTCAGCAGTAGATACAGATGGAGCCCGCAAAAATCTGGAAGCAGAAATTCCCGAATGGGACTTTGACAAAATCAAATTTGCCACACGCAAAGCCTGGAATGACTACCTGGCAAAAGTGGATGTAAAAACAAAAAACTCCGAATACAAACGGATTTTTTATACGGCCCTCTATCACACCGCAATAGCTCCCAATCTTTTCTCAGATGTGGACGGAAGATACCGCGGTATGGATAAAAAAATCTACACCTCAAATGAAAATATGTACACCGTGTTCTCCACGTGGGATACGATGCGGGCATTGCATCCGCTGTTCACAATTATTGATCCGGCGTTGAACCAGAATTTTATCAGATCGCTCATCCAAAAATCGAAAGAAGGAGGAATTCTGCCCATGTGGGAACTGGCTGCCAATTACACAGCAACCATGATCGGGTACAATGCTGTGCCAATTATTGTGGATGCTTACATGAAAGGTAACCGCGATTTTGATGTGGATGAGGCTTATAAAGCCATGTTGAAAACGTCAAGTTATGACACCACTAATATTGTAGCATCCTATGCATTCAAACATGCACTCATGCC
>CALMZF010000134.1 GCA_937870645.1 uncultured Paludibacter sp.
CACTGATTTTTTTCATCAGATCGAAGTTGGCTGAAAATATGCTGACATCTTCCATTTGTGTTTTGCGGTTGGTTTTGTTGAGCTTACGCGATATGCGGTCCTGGTCAACCGACTGATAGGACACAATGAATTTAGCATCGTCAAACCAGCGGTTTTGTTTGTTGATGTCGAGCGTATATGCTCCCAGAAAACGCGTTTGAGGTCCGTAATTCCATTCTGCATACGTTGGCAGCATCGATTTCGATGTTTTATCATAGCTGAGTTCCAGCATGCGGTCATACCGTGGCAAATTTCCAATGTTGGTGGAATACTGCAGATTCAGCATGTGTGAAACATGTTCGTTTTGCTGAAACAACAATTTCTCGAGTACATCGATTTGTTTGTAACCGCTTCCCACCATGATATATGGATTGGGATTGGTGCTGACCACATCTTTATTATCCACGCGGGTAACGTTATACAGGTTTTTTCCGAAATCGCCGAACGTTCCGAAATCACCGGACTTCCCAATTCGCTGATCGCCAAAGTCACTGTAGGTGACGCTTGTCAGTGATGCTATCTTTCCAAATCCCAGGTTGTAGTCGAGGTGACCGGTCTTCTCACTGTTGGCCGACGAATAACGGACATAGGCATTCCCTGTTTTGAGGTTCAACTTCGGATTTTTGGTGTAAAAATGGATGACACCTCCCAGCGCATCCGATCCGTACAGGGTCGATGACGGTCCAAAAAGCACTTCGGTTTTATCCAGTATGGCATTGTCGAGGGTAATCACATCCTGCACATGACCGCCGCGATAGATGGCATTGTTCATGCGGATGCCGTCCACCACCAGAAGTACGCGATTGGTTTCGAAACCTCTCAGCACAGGGCTCCCGGCGCCGGCCTGACTTTTCTGAACAAAGATCTGACCGGTATTCTGCAGCATATCCGCGGTAGTTTGCGGATTGGTGAATTCGTTCGATTTGGAACTGATACCGGTTACCCGCGCTGGAACATTTTTAATCTCCTGTTCCCAGCGGCTGGCTGACACTACCACCTCACGGAGTGTGTCGTTATAATGTACGGGAGAAGTCTGGGCAGTCATAATTGCTGCCGTGAAAAACCCCATACATATGAATAGTATTTTTTTCATTTGTTTATAATTTATTATGATTATCCGCAAAGCGACCTATGAGAAAATAGGCTTAAATTACGGTTGAATTTACAATAAAATACTTATATAAATATTTTTATAATTCGCTGAAATTCATTATATTTACGGTGTATTTAACGCTAATAACAGCACCATGAATCTCTTGAATTTTATCCAAAACTTCCCCGACGAAGAGTCTTGTATTGCTCATTTTAAAGCGCAACGTGACCAAATCGGTGTTGTCTGTCCAAAATGTGGCGGCAAAGAACATATCTGGCTTAACGGCAAGTTGCGTTACGAATGCAAACATTGTCATTATCGCCAATCAATACGGACCGGTACAGTATTAGAATGCACAAAACTGCCGTTTCGATATTGGTACGTTGCAATGCACCTTTTGACCAGTACAAAAAAGTCTTTCTCGGCTTCAGAACTGCAACGGCAGCTCGGACATAAACGCTATCAACCCATTTGGGAAATGCACAAGAAATTGGGCGACATAATGGGCAAACGCGATAACGAATATCAACTTTCAGGTCAGATAGAACTTGACAATGCATTCATTACTACTTTGATAAGTGATGACTGCAAGAATGAAGAGCTAAAACGAGGCGCAGGCAGCCAGAACAAGTCCAAAGTGCTTGTAATGACAGAAAGCATTGTGGTTGAAAATCCTAAACCGGGCAAAAAGCCCAAAAAGATAAACCACATTAAAATGCAGGTTGTGCCTGATTTGAAAGCGGAAACTGCCGTAGAAATTGTCAAAGAACAAATTGATTCAAAGGCAGAGTTGACTACCGATGATTCAAAGACATTTTATAAGTTATATCAAGCTGTAGAGTCTCACAAGGCGCAAGTTATAAAGCCTGAAGACCTTCAAAAGATTCTTCCATGGGTACATATCAGTATTGCAAACGTAAAACGCTTACTACTGGATATGCACCACCAGCTTAAAAAAGAGTATTTACAATATTATCTCAATGAGTACTGTTTCAAATTCAACCGAAGATATTTCGGGGAAAGAATGTTCGATAGATTGGT
>CALMZF010000135.1 GCA_937870645.1 uncultured Paludibacter sp.
GGCGCATTGCCGGTTAAATTTCGGTAGGTGGCAATCACATTATCGGCTGATGGCCCGTAAAACACTACATAATCGAGCGCTTTTGCAACAGGCGAACGAAACGTAGTTGTATTGCTGCTCTGTCGCCACGACAATGCAGGCGTATTGTCCGATTTACAAAGCACCTGCACCTGATGCTCACCAGCTTTTAGGTTTACCAATGTTCCGGAAGTGGGTGGAAGCCACATATTGGTCTGATCTACAACAGGTTTTCCGTCAACAACGACAAAATGACGATTTCCCATACTCCCCAAATCCAAAAATATTGAATACTCGCCGTCCACAGACACATTGAATTTTCCATGGTACAACGATTGGTTTTGAGATACTTTCTTAGTACCCGAAGTAGTCGTAACTTCGGCTGTCTGATCATTTCCCGTAGTGGATTGTTGTTGTTCGAGTGAAATAAAATTATCTGCCGGATTAAAATCGGTAAGTCCATACTGATGCCAAAGCAAACCATAACCTTTACTGGAATAGATAAAAGGAATTGCAATTTGCGAGTTCACCTGCGTCAACCGACGGGTAACGTTTTTCAGGTTGTATTGTCCGTCCTGAAATTGCCCCAGGCCGAAAATATACTCATCAGCGGGCGACTCGAAACTCTGCTCAACCGCAAAACAGGGTTCACCCTGAATAGACCCGGGCGTGAGTTTTCGTGAATCTGCTTTTTCACTCAGAAACATATTGCCCTCATTGTCAGCATAAGTTAGTTTTCCATTGCTTTTGTCAATCAACACTGTGATTTTTGAGGTTTTTATTTCGAGCCTGGAAGAAAAATCAACCACCCGAAAATCAGGAGTTGCCGTTTCGGAAGCAAAGACAAACTCGGGTAAATCACCTTCGGAAAGTTTAAAGAACTTTATCCTCACCGCATTGTCCGACAAAGGCGAAATACTGAGAATGCCATCCGCCAATGTTACATTTACCTTATCAGACAGCTGCTGAAATCCTTTCACTACCTGTCCCTGACATAGTAGAGAAAAAAAACTAATGAATAAGAGGAATTGTAATTTCATGCGTAAATAATTAACATATCTGCCCCCTAATCCGTCAGCTGACGGAGGAATATTGAGCGTCTATCAAATGTCGTGAGTTTTTTAATCATGCACGTGTGTGTAAAAAATATTTTACCTGGACATGTGTGTTTTATGGCGTTAGTTATAATTCTTTTACAATTTAACTGAAACTTTTTTTCCACTGTAGGTTACCGTTTTCTCCACTTTTTTACCGCTTGAAATAAGTAGAATATTAAATTTACGGGTTGCAAGCATTCCCGGAAACGAACCTTTACGATCATTGATTGTCAGTGATTTTTTGGCATCATTCCATGTAAATCTTATAGTAGAATATACTCCTTTTTCGTAGTTATAATTATCATTTTCGTCTTCGTACAAAGTGAATTCAGCGTTAGCTCCGGGGTAAACACGAATTTCGAGATTATCCCATTTCTTTTCGGTGGCAAACTGTACGTTTGGACCAAATGGCACTATGCTACCTGCTTTGATAAATAATGGAATTTTATCTATGGTTGTTGTAAGCGTAACTTCCTGTCCACCATCATATTTTTGGTTCGACCAGAAATCGAACCATGAAGTTCCGACCGGAAGATATGCCTTTGATGATTTCTGTTGCGTAAAATCAACAGCCATTTCTTTTTCATCTTTTTTATCATCTTTATTCCAACCTGAATTTTCATCGGTTTTAACCACCGTTTCGGACGTATATTGAGCATTTACGATTGGAGCAACTAGTATTGATTTACCAAACATGTATTCGTTGTTCATATCAACAACCTTCTTATCGTTGAAATCCATCACCAAAGCGCGCATCATAGTGGATTGGTTGTTAGTTATATCCCAGGCTGCCGAGTAGATATAAGGCAATAAACTGTAGCGCAAATTTATACTTTTCGCAATGGCATCGAAGATGGGCTCCCCTTTTTTACCGAAATTATAAATTTCGCGGGGTACATCTGTTCCGTGAGAGCGCATCATTGGCGTAAATGCTCCAAACTGCAACCAACGAACATAAAGTTCCTGAAAAGCAGGGTTTTTAGCTCCGGAACCATCATTCCAGCTTTTGTTGTATGCACCTGCAAAAAAACCACCAATATCCGTGTTCCAGTAAGGAATAGCACTCATCGAAAAATTGAGACCAGCCGGAATTTGATTGCGAAGCGATTGCCATGACGAATTCACATCGCCCGACCAGGTATTGGCTCCATAGCGTTGTTGTCCGGCAAAAGCAGAACGGGTAAGGATAAATACACGCTTATCTGAACTGGTGGCACGCTGATTATCAGCAACTCCACCCACTGTCATTAATGGAAATGCATTACGCACTTTGCGGAATGAGCCAAGATATGTTTTAATATCGAAATCTGTTGGTTTGAAGTCCAAATGATCCGGTTCAGAAGAATCCATCCACCAGCCATCGATTCCCAGAGAGAAAAGTCCATTTTTCAGATATTTCCAGTAAATTTGGCGAGCAGCAGGATTATACACATCATAAGGCTCGACACCCGATGGATATTCCATGTTGGGCGGCCACGTTTCCAGTCCCGATTGCGGCCATGTGCCAAATTTCAGCAGCATACCTTGTGGTTTCATTTCGCGGTATTGCTTTGTTTGAGGACCAAACGAGTTCCAGATAGAAATAATCACATGCGCATTCATATTGTGAATATCTTCCACCATCTTTTTAGGATTCGGGAATTCAGGATTAAGAAAATCCATAGCATTCCACAAATAATTGCTCCCCCAATATTGCCAGTCCTGAATAATGCCATCGAGAGGAACTCCAAGTTCGCGATGTTTTTGAACCACACCTACAAGCTCACTTTGACTCTTGTAACGTTCCTTACTTTGCCAAAAGCCAAAAGTCCACAAGGGAAACATGGGCGCTTGTCCGGTAAGGTCGCGCATGCAAGCGATAGAGCCATCGATATTTCCACCAAGCATAAAATAATAATCGATGCAATCGCCCACCTCCGATTTGAATGAAGCACTTTCGGGCTTATCTTCAAAAGTAGTAGGAGAATAATTGTCCCAAAACAACCCGTAACCTTTTGTAGAAACAAGGAAAGGAACGTAATCGTCGGTATTGCCCTGCACCATATTGATTTTTTCGTTACGCAACGAGAGTTTACCCCGTTGCTGTTGCCCTAAACCATAAATATTCTCGTCAGCATCGAGCTTGAACAACTGACTTACTGTATATGTTTTTGAACCGGCATCATTAAAATCGGTAAATTTCACACCTGATTCCTTTTCACTCAAAAGCGATGTACCTGAAAGCGTTTCAAAAGCTATTTTGCCCGATTTCAGATTGATATCTACTTTCAGTTTTTCGCTTTTAAGCAAAATAACATCTCCTTGTTGTTGGACAGACAGTTTGGTAGTCTGTGGCTTCTTAATCACTGCCAAACTCTCTTTTGTGAAAGCCGTTCCGGCAGGCGATTTGAGTACCCGCACCGTAGATGGTCCGTAAAACTGGATTTCAACATCTGTTGAATTGATTTGGGTTTTGACTCCCAAAATCGTTTTTGTAAACGATTGAGCATAAGCTCCAATGCTTAACAAAAAGATGAATATCACTAAATTTATTTTTTTCATAAATCATCGACTTTTTAAAAATTTAACAAAGAAAACTTGGAGAACTGGTAACAATGCGCACATTTACAATAACTTATAAACGCCGATTATAACATAAGGCTCTTCGCCCTGTTTCAGAGCGGGCATATTTAATGTGCCGATAAAAATAGCATGATTAAGATAATCGTAAGGGCTATTTTGAGGGGCTTCTAAATCAAGAACAGATTTGCAGTAAAAAGCCTTGGTTTTGGCATCGGTGTGAATTAATGCATTATTAATGACCTGAATAACATGACCATCGTCTGTTTTCAGGAGGTAGCGGGCATAAAGTTCGGTGTCGCCATCAGGGCGGACCAGTTGCCAGTCTTCACCGCCGGGTAAAACTTCTCCTTTTATTTTCGGACCGCTGAACGTTCCTCCGGTAATGGGAATAACCCTTCTGACGCCACGTTTGCTTTCGCCTACGTTGATCATACCGGTGATTTTCACTTTTGCATCCCACATGAATTCTGTTTTAAAATCTTTGTAAAGATTTCCATCATTTGC
>CALMZF010000136.1 GCA_937870645.1 uncultured Paludibacter sp.
ATGACAGAAAAACAAAAAATGCTGGCAGGGCTGTTGTACGATGCCAATAACGATCCGGATTTGATACAGGAAAGGTTGGATTGCAAAGATAAAATATACAACTACAACCGCCTGCGACCTTCAGACCTTCTGTACCGGAAAACAATTTTACTCGAAATCCTAGGCAAAACGGGCGGGAACTTCATCATTGAGCAGCCGTTTTACTGCGATTATGGGTACAATATATCGATTGGTGAAAATTTTTATTCCAATTTTAATCTGGTAATACTGGATGAGGCATCCGTTACTTTTGGCGATAATGTTTTCATTGCTCCCAATGTGGGCATTTACACCGCTTCACATCCGCTCGATGCAGCCGCACGAAACCTCGGACAGGAAACAGCTAATCCGGTGATGATTGGCAGCAATGTTTGGATTGGAGCCGGTGTGCAGATTTTGCCGGGGGTAAGTATTGGCGACAATTCGGTAATCGGGGCAGGAAGTATTGTAAACAAATCAATTCCGGCAAACGTTTTAGCTGTTGGTAATCCCTGCAGGGTGGTGAGGGAGATTGCCCCTAAAATCCCTAAGGAAGAAGCCCCCTAAATCCCCCAAAGGGGGACTTTAAAACACTTTAGTATTTAAAAAACTGTAAATTCTGTAAGATTAAAGATAGAACCATATTTACTTAATTCGTGTAATTCGTATTAATTCGTGTAATTCGTAATATTAAAAATATGACAAATAACATAACAAACGTACAAATCCCCCCTTCGGGGGGTGGGGGGGCTACCCTCTTCGATAAAATTTGGAATGCTCACGTGGTTTCCGAAGTTGAAAACGGTCCTACCCAACTCTACATCGACCGCCATTTCTGCCACGAAGTAACCAGTCCGCAGGCATTTAACGGATTGCGTACGCGCGGCCTGAAAGTTTTCCGTCCGGAAAAAACCACGATGACTGCCGATCACAACACGCCGACCATCAATCAGGATCAACCGGTAAAGGACCCGGTTTCGCGCCATCAGCTCGATACTTTTGCCCGTAATGCAGCCGAATTCGGTATGCCCATTTTCTATCCGCTCGGACACGAAAAGAACGGCGTAGTTCACATCATCGGACCTGAAAACGGGTTTACACAACCCGGTATGACCATAGTTTGCGGCGACAGTCACACATCTACGCACGGTGCTTTCGGAACCATAGCTTTCGGTATTGGCACCAGCGAAGTGGAAATGGTGCTGGCTACGCAGTGCATCCTGCAAACCCGCCCGAAAACCATGCGCATCACATTCAATGGTAAACTGGGAAAAAATGTACTGGCCAAAGACCTGGCGCTTTTTATGATTTCGAAACTCACAACAGGTGGTGCTACGGGCTATTTCTTGGAATATGCCGGTGAAGCCATCCGCAACCTGAGCATGGAACAACGCATGACCATTTGTAACCTTTCCATCGAAATGGGTGCCAGGGGCGGACTGATTGCACCCGACGAAACCACCTTTAACTACGTGAAAGGACGTGAATTTGCTCCCAAAGGCGAAGAATGGGACAAGAAACTGGCTTACTGGAAAACATTAAAATCGGATGATGATGCCGTTTTTGACAAAGAGCTGACTTTTGATGCTTCCGAAATAGAGCCGATGGTCACTTACGGCACCAATCCCGGAATGGGAATGGGCATCAGCGGCACTATACCAACTTTGGATGAAATTGATGAAGCCGGACGCATATCATATCTGAAATCACTTGACTATATGGGTTTCAAACCGGGTGAAAAAATGCTCGGAAAACCGGTGGATTATGTATTTCTGGGCAGTTGTACCAATGGCCGGATCGAAGATTTCCGCATTTTTGCCAACTATGTGAAAGGAAAGAAAAAAGCCGAAAATATCACAGCATGGCTGGTGCCGGGAAGCTGGAAGGTGGAAAAACAAATCCGCGAAGAGGGCTTGTACGACATACTCACCGAAGCAGGTTTTCAGCTTCGTCAGCCCGGTTGCTCGGCTTGCCTGGCCATGAACGACGATAAAGTTCCGGCCGGAAAATACGCTGTGAGCACCTCCAACCGCAACTTCGAAGGCCGACAAGGACCCGGAGCACGTACGATATTGGCAGGTCCGCTGGTGGCCGCTGCAGCGGCAATAAATGGAGGAATTACGGCCCCCTAAATCCCCCGAAGGGGGACTTTTTGGGGAGTGCAAAATATGAAACACATAAAACCACAAACACTAATAAAAGACAAACTTTATTTATATGAACAACAATAACCAACGCACCCAAATCCCCCCTTTGGGGGGTGGGGGGGCTTCAACTCCCCCTTCAGGGGGTTGGGGGGCAGGTCCCTTCTCATCCACTTACATTCCGCTTCCAATTGAGAATGTGGATACAGACCAGATAATTCCGGCAAGGTTCCTGAAAGCAACAGATAAAAACGGTTTCGGCGATAATCTCTTTGCAGATTGGCGATACAACAAGGACGGAAGTCCGAAACCGGATTTTGTACTCAACAATCCTGCTTATTCGGGTGAGATACTGGTGGCCGGAAAGAATTTTGGTTCGGGTTCCAGCCGCGAACACGCAGCCTGGGCAATTGCCGGATACGGCTTCAAAGTGGTTGTGTCCAGTTTTTTTGCTGATATATTTCAGAATAATGCCTTGAATAACGGTGTGCTGCCCGTTGTGGTTTCCACCCAATTTCTGGCTGAGATATTTGACACAATCGGGAAAAATCCAACGAATACGCTGACCGTAAATCTTGAACAACAAACTATCACGAACAATGCTACCGGCAATTCCGAAACCTTTGAGATAAATTCTTACAAAAAAGAATGTTTGCTGAATGGGCTGGATGATATCGATTATTTGCTCAGCAAGCGGGATTTGATAGAGAAATGGGAAAGAGAAAAAGCTCTCTAAATATCATCCTAAAAGGAAAAGCCCCCTAAATCCCCAAAAAGGGGGACTTAAAGACATCTATAATATAAGAAAATGAAATTATAGCAAAATTCGTGTAATTCGTTTTAATTCGTGTAATTCGCAAAAATTCGTGAACCTGGAGATTTAAGAGAATACTGCATTTCGTTGCCCGACGTGGAAGAGTGTTTCCCGTTTGACGATGTGACGCTGGTGATGAAAACCGGAGGAAAAATGTTTGCTCTTATCCCGCTCGACGAACCTGAAACGTGTATTTCAGTAAAATGTGATCCGGATTTAGCTGTTGAACTGAGAGAAAAATACAGTTGTGTTCAGCCTGCATTTCACATGAATAAAACGTACTGGAATACCATTTTTATTTCGCCGGAAATAACCCAAAAACAAATTAAAGAATGGATCAAACATTCTCACGAATTGATTAGAAAGAAATTGCCGAAAAAGAAAAACATTTCCAAAACTCCGTTAAAATAAGATATTTAGTATCAATTTCGGTACAGAAATATAAAATATGACTACTACAAATAAAGATAAAATTAAAGAACGACGCCAAACTCCCCCTTTAGGGGGCTGGGGGGCTAATATCGAAATAATGGACACCACGCTCCGTGACGGCGAACAGACATCGGGAGTTTCATTTGCTGCTCAGGAAAAAGTGAGCATTGCCCGCCTGCTGCTCGAAGAACTGGGTGTGGACCGCATTGAAGTGGCTTCGGCACGGGTTTCGGAAGGTGAATTTCAATCGGTGAAAAAAATAGCGCAATGGGCGCAAACTCACGGACATCTCAACCGGGTGGAAGTGCTTGGATTTGTGGATGGAACGGCGTCGCTCGACTGGATTTCCAGTGCCGGTTGCCGGGTAGTTAATCTGCTTTGCAAGGGTTCCCTGAAACATTGCACTCATCAGCTTCGCAAAACAGTGGAAGAACATCTGGCGGACA
Organism: uncultured Paludibacter sp.; assembly: GCA_937870645.1. Lineage (GTDB taxonomy): Bacteria > Bacteroidota > Bacteroidia > Bacteroidales > Paludibacteraceae > UPXZ01. The sequence continues at coordinate 3,855 of CALMZF010000136.1, forward strand.
TCAAAGCGGTGATTGCCAATGCCGGAAAAATGGGTATTAAAGTCAATATCTACCTGGAAGACTGGTCGAACGGTATGCGCGACTCCGAGGCGTATGTCTATCAGATGATGGATGAACTGCAACATCAACCGATTATACGCTATATGCTTCCCGATACGCTGGGTGTACTCAATCCGGACGAAACCCGCGACTTTTGCCAGCGGATGATCAGCCGCTATCCCTCTCTTCACTTCGACTTTCATGCGCACAACGATTACGACATGGCCGTAGCCAACGTGTATGAAGCTGTGAAAGCCGGAGTAAAAGGCGTTCACGTAACAGTAAACGGACTGGGCGAAAGGGCCGGAAATGCTCCACTTACCAGTGTCATTGCACTGATACACGATCACCTGAAACTGCACACCAACGTAAAAGAAAACAACGTGTACCATGTGAGCAAAGTGGTGGAAAGTTATTCGGGTATTCGTATTCCCAACAATAAACCGGTGATAGGCGATAATGTATTCACGCAGGTGGCAGGAATTCATGCCGATGGCGACAAGAAAAACAACCTCTATTTCAACGATCTGATGCCCGAACGTTTCGGTCGAACCCGGGCGTATGCGCTGGGTAAAACATCGGGTAAAGCCAATATCCTGAAAAACCTGGAACTGCTGGGCATTGAGCTGGATGATGAAAGCATGAAAAAAGTGACTGAACGGATCATCGAACTGGGCGACAAAAAAGAAGTGGTGAGTACCGATGAATTGCCCTATATTATTTCGGATATATTGCAGAGCGATATTGAAAAACAGGACATCCGAATGTTGAACTATTCACTTACGCTCACCGACGGGCTGAGGCCAATTGCCAATGTAAAAATTTCCATTCACGACGAAATCTACGAACAATCGGCAGCCGGCGACGGACAATATCACGCCTTCTCCAAAGCCATGTACAAAATTTACAAACGGCTCAATAAACCCACACCCGAACTTATTGACTACGTGGTGGTAATTCCGCCTGGCGGACAAACTGACGCGTTTGTACAAACCATTATCACCTGGAAATTTGACGGAAAAACATTCAAAACACGCGGTCTCGACATCGACCAAACTGTGGCAGCCATCAAAGCAACCATGAAAATGCTCAACCTGATTGAAACCGGAAACATTCCGACGATAAATTATATGGAATTGCCATAATGGCGCGGCCCCCTAACCCCCTATAGGGGGAATATTGGCAGGTAAAATCAGAGTTGATGATTACCGGAAAATTTGACAATTACTTTGGAACAACAGATAACCCAGGAGTTTTTAACTTTACAGAAATATTAGAATAAACATAATCAACGCTTTCTTAGTTCCCCCCTTCAGGGGAGTAGGGGGCAGATATTTACAAACTTAATTTATGCTTTCTAAATTCCCCCCTTTAGGGGGTTAGGGGGCAAATTCAAACAATTAGAATCAACGCTTTCTTAGTTCCCTCTTTGGGGGTTAGGGGGCTAATCATTTATGAAAACATTAAAAATAGCCGTTCTTCCGGGCGATGGTATCGGTCCGGAAATAGTAAAACAAGCGCTGGATGTAACTCTGGCCGTATGCGACAAATTTGGTCATAAACTGGAATATAACTATGCCATAGTAGGTGCCTGTGCCATCGACGAAACCGGCGATCCTTATCCGGCTGCCACGCACGAACTCTGCATGAAGTCCGATGCAGTACTATTCGGTGCCATCGGCCATCCGAAATTTGACAACGACCCGAATGCCAAAGTGCGTCCGGAGCAAGGCTTGCTGCGTATGCGCAAAACACTGGGATTGTATGCCAATATCCGACCGGTTAGTACATTCCCGCAGTTAATTCATAAATCGCCGCTTCGTGCCGAATTGATAGAAGATGCCGACTTTATGTGTATTCGTGAACTCACCGGCGGCATGTATTTCGGACAGCCTCAGGGACGCAGCGAGGACGGAAATACCGCTTACGATACCTGTGTATATACCCGCGAAGAAGTGGAACGCATCCTGCACCTGGCTTACAAATATGCCGGTCAGCGCAGAAAGAAAGTAACTGTGGTGGATAAAGCCAATGTAATAGCCACGTCCAGATTGTGGCGTCAGATTGCGCAGGAAATTGCCCCACAGTATCCCGACATTGAGACCGAGTACATGTTTGTGGATAATGCCGCCATGCGCATCATTCAGTGGCCTAAAAGTTTCGATGTGCTGGTAACCGAAAATCTTTTCGGCGACATTCTTACCGACGAAGCCTCTGTGATTACCGGTTCGCTGGGAATGCTTCCTTCCGCCTCTATCGGGTTGCACACATCGGTTTTCGAGCCCATTCACGGTTCTTATCCGCAGGCAGCAGGAAAAAATATTGCCAATCCTTTGGCAACAATTTTATCAGCCGCATTGATGTTTGAGTATGCTTTCGGGATGATGGAAGAAGGCCGGCTCATCCGCCAAGCGGTAACTGCCAGCATGGATGCCGGTATTGTTACCGAAGATATTTCCGAAGGTGGAAAAGCGTATTCCACGAGCGATGTGGGCGCGTGGATAGTGAAGTGGATACAGGAAAAGTAATGAATTTTACCAAAAAACTCAGGAGGCGGCTATAGTAATTAGTCGCCTCCTGAGTTATAAAATTCAAACACTTATATTTGTCTCATCAAGAATCTTCCAATTCTGCGGGTTTGCTGCTGCAGCAAAATTTCGCGTCCTTCGGTGGTTCGTTTTATAATTTCGGGATTGGTACCGCGAATTGTCAGCAATTCCAGGTTGTCGTTGTAGCTCACGCGGTAGTCGTTGGCCAGTTCATCCAGTGCGCGCTGCAGGTAGCGGCTGTTGTCCACACAAATAGAAATGCTGATGGCCGAACTTTGTATCAATCCCACTTTCAGCCGGTGTTTTTCCACCACAGTAAAAATCCAGGTGAGACTTTCTTCCAATATAAATGAGAAGTCAAGCGGACGCAAAGTTACCAGCATCTGATTTTTTTTGAGAATGAGAACCGGTATGTCAATGGGATGGGAGGTGGATGCTTTGATGACCGAGCCGGCCTCCGAAGGGCTTCCAAACGGACGAACATAGAGCGGAATGGACTTGTTTTCGAGAGGCTTAATTGTTTTGGGGTGAATAATCTGAGCACCGCTGTAAGCCAATTCTACGGCATCCATATAGGTGAGTTCCGGAATTAGCACTGTGTCGGGGAAAATTCGCGGATCAGCGTTGAGTATGCCGGGAACATCTTTCCAGATGGATACGCTTTCAGCATTGAGCAAATTGCCTACTACGGCAGCCGTGTAGTCCGAACCTTCGCGACCGAGGGTGGTAGGGGAACCCTGCATATTTGTCCCGATAAATCCCTGGCCGATGTATATTTTCGATTTGTCGAAATCAACAGCTGCTTTCAGCCTTTTTTCAGATTCAAGCATATGCACATTTGCTTCGCGGAAGTTGCTGTCGGTGACCAGTAACTGACGCATATCGAGCCATCGGTTTTGAATTCCCTGCATTAGCAAAAATTCCGACACTATTTTAGTGGAAATAACTTCACCGTATGAAACAAGTCGATCGTACCAACGGTCGTAATCGGTGCCAATGCCCGTAGTTATGAGCTCTTTGAGTTCGTCGAACAGCGGCTTTACTGCATTTTCAGCCACTGATTTATCACTGAAAAGTTCCGTTGTAATCTCGCGATGGTAATTTTCAACTTCTGCCAGTTTGTTTAAAGCACTTTCTTTTTCTGCTTTCATGAAAAAATCGAGTACCACTTCCATGGCATTGGTGGTTTTACCCATGGCCGAAACCACAATAAACAGGTCTTCCTGTACCGATGAAACTATTTTTGCAATGTTTCTAATTCCGTCCGGCGATTTTACGGACGCTCCGCCAAATTTATATACGATCATTGTTATGTGGTTATTAAGCCCCCCTACCCCCCGAAAGGGGGTTCAAGAAAAGACAGTTTTTGGTTATTAAGTTATTAAGCTATTGGTTATTGAAATAGGGTTATTAAGTTATTGGTTATTGAAATAGGGTTATTAGGTTATTGAGATATTAAGTTATTGAGTTAATCATTATTCGTTATTAGGTTAAAGAATAAAACATCAAACATCAAACATTAAACATTAAACATGAAACATCAAACGTGAAATTATAGAATCTTCACACCTATTAATTTGTCATATCGTCCTCCCCAGGGTCTGTGGTAAATGTAGATGGTGTATTCGTTGCGTGTTTGCCAGTGACTGCCATCAATCGGGCTTACCTGTGCTTTTGTTTCTCCCTGAGGTATCATCCAGTACTGATAATTGTAACCTCCCTGCTTGAGAAGAACTGTGTTGTAGTACATTGCATGTTCGCTGTCGTATCTCATGAGTGATGTTTTATCCATTTGATTGTAATTCCATTCGCCTCCTACGTATATTTTCCCGTCGAAAAAAGGTGCATCCACCGGCAGATAAAAATGCACATACATATAGTCAGCTTCGGTGTTATCATCGCTGGCATTCTGCAAATTTATGACGAATTTTCCGTTTACATCCGGATTAGTCAGGTAGGGATTTCGGGCAATGATTTGATCCTGTCGCAGATAAGCATGATAGGCAGGCCTGACAAAATCGATGGCACTCACCCCTTCGTCGTAGTTGTAGATAGACGAGATATCGAAGCGGTGATATTCATTTCCCCCTTCAAAAATCAGGCTGCGGTTGTTTTTATAACTCAGTTTGCCTGCAGCCAGGTAGCTGGGTTTGATATCTGTCACCTGATTGTCGGTGCGGTTATTCTGCCGAACGACAACCTTGATTTCCGACTGTGCATCCTGAACCCGGTAATCATTCAGCAGTACATCAAAATCGAGCTGTTGCAGTCGCCCGCTCAACTCGGTATCGGTATTTCCCCGAACGGCTGCCTCTATTTGCACCCGGGGATCAACCACCGAAAAACAAACCCGGGCAATCGGGTCATCCTGCTGATTATCCTCGAAGATATTCACCACATAATTACCCGAAAGTTTCCATTTTATTTCATTATTTGGAAGCTGAAACCGGTAATGGGTGTATAAAAAAGTAGTATTTACCGAGAGCGCATAATCATCTATGCGTCCGGTGGTAAATCCGTCGATGTACTCGGTCGATGACAAATTGGAAAGCGACCAGTCCGCATTGCAGTGCTTTATTGAGTACGAGTAGGAGTGTATGTTGTGCGACATTTCATCAAAACTTATCTGCAGCATTTCACTACCATTAAGGGTAATGACAGGCAAGCATATTGGATTTTCATCTACCTTCACCTGCAGGGTTTTGATGTTTTCGTGCAATAGTTGAGTGCGGTTAACAGGTTGGCCTGCAACCGAAATGCTTATCAGTAAAAGTACAAATACACTCAGTTTTTTCATTTTCAAATTACGTTGGATTTAGCGTGTTTACCGTTTTGGTTTGTCGGACATGATCATTTCCAGTGTACCTCCGGCCATCAGCTCGGCATGTGTAAAGAATGGCTTTTCCAGTTTATGTCCGTTCAGTTTTATGGATGTGATGTATTTGTTTTCACGCTTATTATTGTAAGTTTTTATTGTAAATGTTTTATTCCCGGGCAAATTGACAGTTACCTTGTCGAACAGCGGGCGCCCGATACTGTAAACCGGTTTTCCGGGACAAACCTGATAAAATCCCATGGCATTGAGGATGTACCAGGCCGACATTTGTCCGCAATCTTCGTTACCGGCCAGTCCATCCACTTTGTCAGTATACTGCGAATGCAACACGCTGTCGATTAGTTCCTGAGTTTTGTAGGGCTGGCCCACGTAATTGTAAAAATGAATAATGTGGTGGCTCGGTTCGTTCCCGTGGGCATACTGTCCGATCAGCCCCGAAATATCCGCCGATATTAGTTCGCCAACAATTTTAGAATCTGTTTTGAACAACTGGTCTAATTTTGCAGTGAATTTACCTTTTCCACCCAATAATTGTACCAAACTATCCACATCGTGTGGTACGAACCACAACCATTGCCAGGCAGTACCTTCTGTCCTTTCCGCGCATAAATCCGGTGGTTTTATCAAAATAATTTTTGTAATTCCGTGCCAGTTTGTCATATTTTGAAATATTGGCGGTATCACCCCGGTCTTTGGCAACCTGCAAAATGCACCAGTCATCATAGGCATATTCCAGTCCTTTGGCCACATTTTCGTGTTCCTTGTCACACGGTATGTAACCCAGCTCGTTTTTGTATTTTTTGGACAACGGCATGAGTGCATGTTTGAATGCATAGGATGCTACAATATTAGTGGTGTCATAAC
>CALMZF010000137.1 GCA_937870645.1 uncultured Paludibacter sp.
CCGCTGACCACATTTTCGGGCGTTGTAAATCTGTCAGATGTTATTCAGTTAAAATTTGATGGTAACGGAAATATCTATCTGGACAATATCTATTTCTATTAAAAGCATTTTTTTGAAAAACTAATAATACTTATACAAATGAAAGACAATAGATTAATTTCAATCAAAAATACACTCCTGATTTCCTTGTTGATGTTTACTCTTTGGAGTTGCAAAAACGACGACAATGAAATTGTAAAACGAAATTGGGAATTGGTTTGGCAGGATGAATTCAACACGCCCGGTGCACCCGATGCTGCAAAATGGACCTATGACATCGGCAACGGACCCAATAACGACGGTTGGGGAAATGCAGAATTACAAAGTTACACCAACCGTGCTGAAAACATCGTCATCGCTGATGGAAAACTTAAAATCACTGCCATTAAAAACGGGAATGCTTTCACCTCTGCCCGCATCAAAACACAGGGACTTTTCGAACAGGGTTACGGAAGAATTGAAGCAAGCATAAAACTTCCTTACGGCCCCGGAATTTGGCCTGCATTCTGGATGATAGGCAACGATGTGAACACTAAGGGCTGGCCTCAATGTGGAGAAATTGACATTATGGAAGGAAGAGGTCAGGAACCCAACATCATTCACGGTACTGTTCACGGACCGGGTTATTCGGCCGGTGCAGCCATTACTGCCAGCTATGGATTACAAAATGCCCGTTTTGATACCGATTATCACCTGTTTGCTGTGGAATGGACAGAAAACTGCATCGATTTTTATGTGGACGATGTACTTTACAGTCGGATTACGCCCGAAAAAGTAACCGGTAACTGGGTGTATGATCATCCATTCTTTATTATCCTGAATGTGGCTGTGGGTGGCAACTATGTAGGCTGGCCCACGACCAGTACACCATTTCCTCAAACCATGTACGTGGATTACGTAAAGGTGTATAAGGAAGTGAAATAGGAAAAGATTGCGATGTTTCGTTTCAATACTGCTTTTTGACTTTGCTAACCATAATTTAAGTTGTATGAATTATGGTTGGCAGGTCAATTAAAATAAAATAAAAAAGTGATGGAAACTTCCTATTTGTATTTATCATAACATGCATATTATCAATTCAATAACAATTAAATAATTCTTATTACCCACAATTAACACAATTAAAAAAAATGAAAACAATTACCAGATTTTTTCTTTTGATGGCAGCGATAGTCGCTTCCACAAGCATGAGCTTCGCCGCGGAAGCAAAAATTGATTTTGAAACCGTGGGGAACACCTGGACCTGGTCAACTTTTGAATACGCTCCTGCCTGGAGTATTGTGGCTAATCCATCGGCTACAGGTATCAACACCTCTGCCCATGTAGGTAAATTAGTAGTTAATCCTACAGATCAGCCCTGGGCAGGTGTACAATGTGCCAAAGGCGAATTCGGTCCTTTAACCATTTCTGCCACCAATCACATTATCAAAGTGATGGTTTACAAAGATGTAATCAGCCCCGTAGGCGTAAAACTGGTAACAGCCACCGACGCTTCGAAGGGGGAAATCAAGGTGTCGAACACCAAAATCAATGAATGGGAAGAGTTGACATTCGATTTTACTTCTCAGATTGATCCGGCAATGATTTATACCGGCATCGTGTTTTTCACAGATTTTCCGGCAACCAGAACAGCCGGCAGCACTTCGTACATCGATAATGTGACCTACACCACTGATACAGATACCGAAGCCCCAACAGCTTTTACAGCTACTGCAGGTACAACTTCGGCCTACAGTGTAATCCTGAAACTGAATGCTACCGATAATTCCGGTGCAGTGAATTACACCATTACCTACGGAAGTAATGTAAAGACCACAACCGGTGTTTCGGGAGTGGAAAAGCTGTACACGGTTACCGGCTTAACCCCTTTGACACCCTATAATTTCAGTGTGGAATGCAAGGATGCTGCCGGAAATCCGGCTGCCAATAATCCGATAGTGGTAAACGCTACTACTACCGATGCTTCAGCTTCCACCACTAAAATTGACTTTGAAACCATTGGAAATGACTGGGGTTGGTCAAAATTTGAAACCAATTCGGGCTGGAGTATTGCTCCTAATCCGGCTGCTGCAGGAATTAACACCTCGGCTAATACCATGAAAGTGGTAATTAGTCCTACTCAGGCTCCGTGGGAAGGAATTCAAACAGCACATGGCGATTTTGGTCCCCTGACCGTTACTGCCACCAGTAATATTATCAAAATGATGGTTTACAAGGACGTAATCAGTCCGGTAGGAATAAAATTAGTTATTGCTGATGGCGGCTCGCAGGGCGAAATCAAGGTTTCCAATACCAAAATAAACGAATGGGAAGAACTGACTTTTGATTTCACACCTCAGATACGCGAAGGATGGGTTATCGACCAACTGGTTATTTTCCCCGATTTTCCGCCAAGCCGTACAGCCGGAAGTACTACTTATATCGACAATATTGTATATACACCTGATGTAGTTGTACCCGATACCGAAGCACCTACAGCATTCACAGCCACAGCAGGAGCGGTTTCATCTTCGGATGTAGTTTTAAAATTAAATGCCACTGACAATTCGGGTAATGTAAAATACACCATTACCTATGGAAGTACCGTTCTGAATACTTCCGGAACCTCAGGAGTGGAAAAACAGTTTACCGTTACAGGTTTGACAGCGTCAACAGCTTATAATTTCAGTGTGGTATGTAAAGATGCAGCGGGAAATCCAGCAGCCAATAACCCGATTGTGGTTCCGGTAACTACAAGTGCTGCCATGGCTGCTGCTCCCGTACCCACAGTGGCTGCCGAGAATGTAAAATCTGTTTTCAGTGATACATATACTCCTGTACCATCTACATTGCAGGATTGGTATGGCAATACATTCTCCACTGTTTCGCTGGGAGGCAATGAAACCCTGAAGAATACAACTGTATGTTGTTTTGGATATGAATTTACAGCAAAACCAATTAATATCAGTGCAATGACCAGAATGCACGTGGATATTTATCCGGTAACTCTTCCAACAATTACAGTGGGTTTGGTGGCAAACGGAGAATATAAGAAATCAAATATCGGTTTAACCGCCGGACAATGGAACTCCATTGATTTTCCATTATCTGATTTTACAGGTATAGATTTAACTCAGGTAAATCAGGTTGGTTTCTGGGAAATGAATGGCACGTTCTACCTGGATAATCTTTATTTCTATAATAATTCCGGGGCGGGCTTTAATACCGAAAAAATGATCAGTATCAATTGCTATCCCAATCCGGTGATAAACAAACTGACTATCACTTCTCCGGTTGAAATGAGTGAACTAAACATTCTTAATGTGTTGGGTCAGTCTATTAAATCAGTTGTTGTCAATGGTCTGTCACAAACCATTGAATTGAATGATGTGGCAGCCGGAAATTACTTCGTAGTGGTCAAAATGAAAAATGGCGGGGTTTCTACACAAAAATTCTCGAAATTATAATTCATCAACCCTAAAAAGTCCGCAGTGAATTTCACTGCGGACTTTTTTTCTTTTCTTCTATTTTTTCATTTCACAAAAGAAACAACAGATATGACAGAAGTGAAAGTTATCCCGGTAAATGTTGCTATCGAGATAAAAGGAAGTTCAAAGTAACCTATCTGCCTACCACATCAGGATAACGCGAAAATCCACAGTGCCCGGAGGATCAACTGCAAAATCGGAATTGGTTACATAGAAATTAATCACTCCATCCGAAAAATCAAAATCAACGGTGCGCGTCCATCTTTCACCCTTGCTGTTTTCGTAATGACGAATATAGGGTAATGTCAGCTGATAACCATCCATGAGCATATAAGCTATCACTGCCCCTTTTTCATAAACCAGACTTTTCAAATCCCTGACTGATACACTGCAGGAATAGTAACGGTTCAGTCCGGCATCATCTGTATGTGCTACCCACTCCCTGCCATTGATAGTGAAATTATAAATCACTTTGGTAGTCAGGTCTTCGGGGACCGGTTCGCACGATGAGAACAGGAATGCAATCAGAAAAGGAAGCAAGAGTAGTTTTTTCATTGAATTTGTGTTTTTCTGTATGAGTAAAAATGTTAGTTTTAGCGTCAGTCAGGCTGTTACAATCCGGATGGACTGTGCAAAAGTATGAAATTATTTGAGTTAATTGCCAGACTTTGCTAATTTGTTAAAAAAAATCCGCTGGTCGGGAGAATGGGCAGTTTTTTTGATGTGCGCATTGATCTGTTTTGACTTGTCTTTACAAATGATCCTACTTTATGAAAGAAGTTAAAGGGATTTTTTTTAAAAGAAAAAAAGAATTTGACTGATGTAAAACTTTTCACGAAATCATATGCAAATCGCGTCATTTTAAGGAGACAGTAACAAAAGACAAGGCGGTTCCGAAATCATTTCCGAAACCGCCTTAAAATAATTGACCAGCTTGCAGCCCGATGGTGTCTTTATTTTCTGCAAAAATAAACCTGAAACAGTTCAGCGCCTTTTTGGTCGATCCAGTGCACCATATTCAGACTGGTAGCCTTGTCAATAAGCGGAGCAGGGATAAACGGTGCAACAACTTCATATATTTCCGCCGGTTTCAGTTTGTTCAGATCAGTGATTACCTGATTTACAGGTTGTTCACCCACATTGAGCATAGCTCTGATATCGAGCGAGCTGACAATCCGGTCTTCGTCGTACCAATCGGGCTGAATGGTATTGAAAGTGCTATCTTCTGCCATTTCTATCAAATCCTCCCCCACTTCACTGCGAAACAAATTAATCAGCTCTTCCACTTTTACATTTCCTATCACTGCAGCTTGCTGCAACGTGGTAATTTTAGCAACGGTGTTTCGCAATAACGGATTTTTCAGTTTCCTGAAAGCAGGAACGTAACTGATTAATAACTCTTCCAGTTGCGGATATGTTTCGATAAGCTGTAGAACTTTGGTTTTAGGACTTATGATCAGTTTTGGTGTTTCCATCATTTTTTATTTTTTTGAATAGGATAAAATTCGCTGTTCATCTTCCAGGTCTCTGTAGGGCTGTACATTCTGTGATACTTCCAGCGTTCCCAGGTATTCGCCCTTTTCATTTCTGAGAGCAAAATACTCGATATGGATCATTTTTTTTCCACCCATGTTGATCCAGAAGGGGGCACGGTTTTCTCTTCCTGATTTGAAATCTTCGATAATTTTATCAACTATGTGAGCACTTGCAGGCGGATGACAGTGACGAACATCGCGGTTGAGGATGGCGCGGTTACGCTGAAAAATACGTTCTGCACCCTGCGAGAAGTATTTCACTTTGTCATCCTTATCAACAAAAGTCATATCCACCGGCAATGTATTTAAGATAGCCAGCAGCTCTTCGGCCGAGAAACTTCCACTCGGCAACTGTATATGGCTTCCGCTTTTTTGCGATTCGTTGATTGATTGTTCGGCCACCCATTCAGGGCGCCAGTCCACAGGAGGATCATACAAGCAAAAGCCTATTTCGATGGATTGTCTGCTTATTTCGTACCAGTCGCTTTCGTTGAGAGTATCGAGCGCCATCGGGAAGAGAATTTCCTCCTCTTTCGTAATCATTTCCTGTGCACCACGCGCAGCGGGTTTCAGCACCATTTCCGCAGCTGCTTCGAGTTCTTCTCTGGTCAGGCTGTCCACCTGCAGCACTTCAATGCTTCCTTTGATTAGTTCGCGTATCTCGTCGTGCTTACCCCACATTACTTTGGGTGGACCGGTTATTTCGAGTTTTTCCAGATACGGAAAAAGGAGGTATTCTTTACGCTGATAATGTTTATCCACATCGTACAGATTGTTGTATAATCCGCGCAGCTTAATCACCTGCTCCCGGACAGATTCACTGCTGCTGTGAAGTATATCTGATATCAGTGCAAAAATGGCGTTTGTTACATTTCGTATTTCTTCATTTTCCTTGCGGAATACATCTACCGGATGCCCGTCGGGTACTGGTTTGAGTGCCGACAAGTCAACGCGTCCTTCGAGTACCGATGAGTGAGCATCACACAGGTCCAGTATTTCCTCTTCAGGCAGTCCTTCGGCTATCAGTTCCTGCTCTACTTCCACTACTTCGCCATACGGTATCCGGCTGAGCGACAAGAGCAGTTCGTTGCGCACAGATTCCTGGGTTTCACCGTTGTGAAGTTTCAGAATCAGCGATTTTAATTTGTCTTTTCTGCTTTGGGAATTGTTTATTAATTCACTCATAATTTTATTTTTTTTTGTAAATTGATTTTTACTCAGTTTTTTTTGAAGAAATTGATCCTTGAAAAATTAAAACGATGATTTCCCTGTTTATGTTTTCGGTAATATCCTGTTTTAAGTACCCTTCACTATCTTCATTTTCTGCAGTTTGGGGTACATTCACACCGGCAGTTTCATCGCTTTGGGATACAGAATGTTATTTTCAAGATGAACGTGGATATGCAGATCATCTTCAAATTGTTCGAGCAGCTTGTATGCCACGCGGTAGGTATTGCAGCCATCTTCGGGCACCGCATAGCGGTGGCTCAACTCATTGATTTTGTCCATGGCACCTCCTGCAAATTCATGTTCACCGGTCATTCTGGTTATTTCGCTGATGATGGTGGCTTTTGATTCGGCCGAATTGGTTTTCAACACTTCCCGGATGGCAGGGAAAAGCACTTCTTCTTCATTACGAAGGTGCTGACGCAGTTCTGTGTCCACCTGTGCAAAGAGATTGGCAATTTCGGACAATTCAGGATGATTATCGCCGTGAACTTCGGCTATTTTTTGGGTGTAGAAGGTCAGTTCCGGCAACAGTTTCATCACCGTTTGATGGTGTGTATTCACTATGTAGTCACACAGAAAATCCAGTTTCCATTCATTGAACTTATGCGACGAACCGGGTTCAGAATTTTCGAGTTTTTCCAATTCCGATTCTATTTCAGCCACATCCAGCTTCTTGTCGCGGCAGGCATCTTCGAGGCTTTGACTACCACCACAGCAGAAATCAATGCCTGCTTTTTTGAATACTTCGGCGGCTCTGAAATCCTGCGTAACTATATCACCAATTTTTGTTTGTTTGTATGTTTTCATTATGTTGTTTTTATAGAAAATTATTTCATATAAATCCGGCTTAGTTCTTCGGCTATTTTGAGGTACTTGTCTGCATATTCATTATTCACGGTGGCTGTAATGGCTACATCGAAATGTTCGGACATGGCCTGCATTACTGCGTCCGGAAGCAATCTTTCGGCCATCGGATACAGGATATTATTCTCTTTGTAAATATGATTGGTGAGTAAGGCGCAGTAATTCAATAAATTATCTTTTATTTCATTGACTGCCTGACTATTGCCTGATTTGAATTTTAAAATGGCTTCTTCTGCATGTTTCACGTATGCCCTACCCTGTTCGTGTTCGTGAAGCATGACACCTACAGGACCGCTTTGCCGGCTCATGCCGTGATGTTCCATTTCTAAGAAAAGGACATCCTCTTCTTTCAGGTGATGGTATTTGTCGGCAAAGTTTTTGATAAAATCTAAGATTTGCTCCACGTGTCCGATATTGACTGTTGTTGTATCGGCCAACAGACGGCGTGTAACATCAATCATCCGCAGGATGACGTCATGTTCACCGACCAGAATTTTAATTGCGCTCATTGTCCTTTTCGTTAATTTTTCAACATATTCTCAATGGCTTGTCTGTTTTGGGCGGCTGTTGGCGAAGGAGTTTTTACCACCAATACACGGAAGTCGGCATCGCTTTCGTTGTAGAGACAATGCGGGATGTCTTTCGGGCTGTCGATGAGACAGTCTTTTGTTACGGTTTGCTTCTCATCTCCTATTTCTACCACACCTTCACCTTCCAGTACATAGAAAAATACATTCACCGCAGTGGTGTGTTTTTTCAGACTTTGTCCGGGTTTAAGGTGCATATGAACAACCTGAACATCTTCGTTTGCATGTAGTTTTCGGGCATCCACACCGTGAGGGTTTTGGGTAGTGACCAGTTCGTTGTAGCTGATTTTTTTCATTTTTTTTATTTTTTTTATCTGCCCCATAACCCTGAAAGGGCGGATAAGAAGGGTGCAGAAGTTTGGTTAGTAATTATAATTATCACTTTGTCTGTTCTATTTTTTGTGTTTTTATGCTTATTGAATTTTCATCATTTATAGTTGCGAATTATATACTACTTCGGAGTAGCATATAATTACAAAAAAACTAATATCGTAATATCTTGTCAAATTCCAAATCCGACAATTTGGTTTGATTAAAAACCTTGTTAAGCTTTTCTCTTATAATAATCCAGTCGTCGTGCATGGCACAGGGATTTGAGCACGAACATTCATTGAAACCCAACACACAATCGTTCAGCTGCTCCATGCCTTCCACCGAGTCGATAATATCGTACAAAAAAATATCATGAATGTCTTTAGCAAATGTATATCCGCCATCCCGTCCCTGCGTACTCCTGATAAAGCCTGATTTTGACAGGTCCGTCATTAATCTGCGGAGGTATTTATCAGATACATTCAACTTTTCGATCAGGTATTTGGCAGTATATAATTCTTCAGGGTTTTTGGCCATGAAGATCAATATGCGCAATGCATACTCTGATGTTTTTGATAATTTCATTAAATACTACCTTGTTGTATTATTTTCTGCAAAGGAAAAACATTTTTCTCGGATTAGCAAAAATCCGATCGATTTTATCTTTTTTTATGAAATTCACCTGTTATGCGTACAAGCTTATACACTTCCCACACAATTATTTTATTTGTGAATGGTGGTAAAAAACAATTTTGATAAACCTCACTAAAGGATGCGCAGGACAGCAAATGAAATAAAAATTGAGAGTAAAAAAAGGGTGTAACATACCCTTTGTGGGTATTTTAAAAACAGAATTGCTCGTGCATGTTTTGCATCCTGCTATCAACTGATTCATTTGTTTTTGAGGTATTAATATTCAATCTGATCGCATTGCAAAAAAAACAAATGATACGTGGACTTGTTATTACAATCTAACAGAAACCTTTTTTTTAGAAAAATTACTACATGAAACGAACCCTTTATTTATATCTGTTGCTGATTGTAGCAACTTCCTACTCTCAGGAGCGTCCGGTATTGGATATTATGCTTACCAATTATCAATATCCGTACGAAGTGAATTACTTCGATTTCAAAAGCCAGCAACAGGATTTAATGATGGCATACATGGATATCAGGCCACAAAAAGCCAACGGAAAAGTAATCGTGTTGCTGCACGGTAAAAATTTCAACGGAGCATACTGGAAAACTACGATTGATGCCCTAACCGATGTTGGTTACCGGGTGGTTGTACCCGATCAGATTGGATTTGGGAAATCTTCCAAGCCCGTTGGGTATCAATTTTCGTTTCAGCAATTGGCTCAAAACACCAAAGACTTGCTTGATAAACTGAAAATTGACAAAATATCCCTTTTAGGACATTCAATGGGCGGTATGTTAGCCACCCGCTTTACACTCATGTACCCGGAGACGGTTGAAAAGTTGGTGCTGGAAAACCCTATCGGGCTGGAAGACTGGAAAATAGTGGCACCTTATGTTTCTATCGACCAACAGGTTCAAAACGAACTCCGTGCTACCTATGAAACAACAAAAGCTTATCAACTCGCCTTTTACTACGACAACAAATGGAAACCGGAGTACGATGAATGGGTGTATCTGCTCACCGGATGGGTAAAACACCCGGACTATGTCGTGGTGGCTTGGAACAATGCGCAGACTTCGGATATGATATTCACACAACCCGTTTTGTATGAGTTTAAAAACATCAAGGCTCCCACTCTACTCATAATCGGAACAAGAGACCGCACGGCCATTGGTAAAAACAATGTGAAAGACCCGGCTATACGCGAAAAAATGGGATTGTACCAATACTTAGGCAAAGCTACTCAAAAGAAAATCCGTGGTTCCAGGTTGGTGGAATTGGACAAAGTGGGACATTTACCCCATATTGAAGCTTTCGACAGATTTATAAAGCCGTTGACAGATTTTCTGAACAATTAGCAACGTATCAAAACAACATAAACACTTAAACCAACATCAATATGAAAATCGCAGTATTAGGAACAGGAACCGTTGGCAATACAATCGGTTCCAGGTTAATTGAGCTGGGACACACTGTAATGATGGGTTCCAGAACAGCTGACAATGAAAAGGCAAAAGCATTCGTAGACAAACACACGACTAATGCCCGTGCAGGTCTGTTTGCAGATGCAGCGGCATTTGGAGAAATTATTTTCAATTGTACAGCGGGACTTGGTTCGCTCGCAGCATTGAAACTGGCAGGCGCGGAAAACATGAATGGGAAAATAATTGTTGACGTGGCTAATCCGCTTGACTTCTCAAAGGGAATGCCTCCATCGTTGTCTGTTGTCAACACCAATTCGTTGGGTGAAGAAATACAAAAGGCATTTCCTCAGTCGAAAGTGGTGAAAACATTAAATACAATGTGGTGCGGACTTATGGTAACCCCCTCATTGGTAAACAAGGGCGATCATCATGTATTCTTATGCAGCAACTACGAAGACGCAAAGGAAGAAGTGAAGAAAATTCTTTTTTCATTCGGATGGAAGGACGAAAATATCATTGACCTGGGCGATTTAACAGCGGCAAGGGGAACAGAAATGTATTTGCCTTTGTGGCTGAGGATTTACGGTGCTAAAAAAGCGGGCGTATTTAATATTAAAGTGGTGAGCTGAAGAACAGAATTCCATTTGACAATTAAAAAATAAATTATTTACCTATGAAAGTAAAATCAATATACCTAAACTTACCGGTGAGGGACCTTGAAAAAACAAGAAATTTCTGGACAAATATTGGCTTTACGTTCAATGAGCAGTTTTCGGACGACAAAGCACTGTGCCTGGTCCTGAATGACGGACTTATTTATTCTATGCTGATTACACACGAATATTTCAGCACATTCACAAACCGCACAATTGCCGACGGTTCAACAACCCAGGTTTTGTTATCCATAGAAGTTGACAGCAAAGAACAGGTTGACAACCTTGTAAGACTTGCTCTGGAAAATGGAGGAACACGTTACAGGAAAGGTGAAGACAACGGTTGGATGTATTACGACAGTTTTGCCGACCTTGACGGGCATCAATGGGAAATTATATTTATGGACATCAGTCAAATGCCAAAACAATGACAAACAAGGTTGTTTATCCTTGCTTGTGGTTTGACGGACAAGCCAGAGCAGCGGCAGAGTTTTATTGTTCTGTTTTCAAAAACTCTGAAATTACAGCGGACAATCAATTGGTTGTGACCTTTGAACTCAACGGACAGAAATTTATGGGTCTCAATGGCGGCCCAACCTTTAAGTTTAACGAAGCCGTATCCTTCGTTGTGGACTGTGAAGCCCAGGAAGAAATTGATTATTATTGGGAAAAGCTGACCGCGGACGGTGGACAGGAAAGTAATTGCGGCTGGCTCAAAGATAAGTTTGGAGTTTCGTGGCAAATCGTTCCTTCCGTACTGTCAAAACTTATGACAGATCCGGAGAAAGCGCCACGGGTAACGGCTGCATTTATGAAAATGAAAAAAATGGATATCGAAACACTGTTAAATGCTTAATTGAATGACAACTAATAAAATCACTGTTCGGGCAATTGTGTCGGCAGACAAACAAAAAACCCGGAAAGCCTCTCCCCGCGAACAATTAAAGCCTTTCTTTCCCCGCGAGTTTTTCAGCTATTTTGAGACTTATCGCACCCTCTCATTAAATAAAGAAATTCCTTTTCCTTTTCCTTTCCCAACCAATATAGAAAATCCACTGACCCTTTTCAAATGGAGAGGGATTATGGGAGAGGTCGGGGAAAGTGCCCATCCCGACACTTCGGGAGGCGATAGGGGTTAGGGCGAGCAGCAGGAAGTTTACCATATGCGGGACAAATGGTATCCTTATTGCTTGAAGTATCAGTGCTGCTTTAGAAATTGTCCTTTAAGACTTAAAGATCAATAGATAACGTGTTTTTGTTTTGTCGCGTTTCACGAGGGAAATTGGAAGTCAAACAAGCACAATCCCGCAAATACTTCTCAGATTCAGCGTTTTTGTAATCTGTGCCAATTCATTATATTACCACAATGTATAATGTTTCCCCCATAAATCGAAGCCGTTGACAGATTTATAAAATCATTCAATAATTTTCTTAAAGAATGATAATTCATTGTTGTTATTAATTTATAAATCGTTATTATTACAAAACAAAGTGTAAGCAATAAAAAAAGCAGGAACAATGAAGCATAATTGACATCATCCGGAAGCAGTTTAGCTCAGAAAATGATGCTGTGTTTCTATTGACCTTATTTACATTTTGATATTTGTTCTTCGTTGCATGGTTTTTGCAAAAATCTCCCCTTCGCCAATTGGCGAGCCATTGCCAACAAATAGTAAAAGAAATACAGTATGACAACAACTTTAATAATAATCATTTGCATAATATTTCTGATAGCCTATTTCTTTGACCTGACATCTTCAAGAACAAGAATTCCTGCCGTGATACTTCTTTTATTGTTGGGCTGGGGAATAAAACAACTCACCGTTTTTTTTCATCTTGAAATTCCAAATCTTACATCTATCTTACCCATTTTAGGAACTATCGGACTAATACTTATTGTGCTCGAAGGCTCCCTTGAATTGGAATTAAACAAACAAAAGTTGCCTGTAATTGGCAAATCGCTCTTACTTGCCTTGTTACCAATGTTTATTCTTAGCTTAATTCTGGCTTTTTTGTTTATGCATTTCGGACAATATTCATTCAGGAACAGTTTGATAAATGCAATCCCATTATGTATTATCAGCAGTGCTATTGCCATTCCAAGTGTAAAAGGCTTATCAATGTCGAATCGTGAATTTGTCATTTACGAAAGTAGCTTATCTGACATTTTTGGCATAATAATTTTCAATTTTATCGCCATCAATGGAACAATCAATACACAATCCTTTACTCATTTCGCCTTACAAATTTTGACTATTATAATCGTATCTTTTGTAGCCACCATAGGACTATCTTTCTTGTTAAGCAGAAGCAAACATCATATTAAATATGTCCCGATAATTTTATTTGTAATTTTAATTTATTCAATTTCAAAATTTTATCATTTGCCAGGCTTGGTTTTTGTATTACTTTTCGGACTTTTTATCGGCAATATTGATGAGTTAAAACAACTCAAATGGTTAAAGGTTTTTGATACTGATAATTTAAATTCAGAAGTTCAAAAATTCAAGAACATCGTCATTGAAGGTACTTTTCTGATCAGAACATTGTTTTTCATACTGTTCGGTTTTCTTATCGAAACCGAAGAGATTTTAAATACAAATACACTTGTTTGGTCGGTAGGAATTGTTGCAGGTATATTAATAGTGCGTTATATCTTTTTGAAATTTACAAAACTTCCTATTACTCCTCTGCTTTATGTTGCTCCAAGAGGGTTGATAACTATTCTGCTGTTTCTGTCCATTTTACCCTCACAAAGTATATCTTTTGTCAATAAATCGCTTATCATTCAGGTAATTGTTCTTACAGCTTTGGTCATGATGACAGGAATTCTGAAAAAACCACAAAAGACAACCATTTTATCAGAAAATGAAATACTGGAATTATAAACTAAATAAAGCTTATGTATAACGAAGAAGATGTTTTCTACAAACCGAGAAAGTACAACACCATTGAATTATGGAAAGACGTAACAGATGAACAATGGTATGATGCCAACTGGCAATTGAAAAATTCGATACGAAGTGTCGGACAGTTGAAAAAGGTAATAAAGTTAAATGCGTTTCAGGAAAGTGAAATAGAAAGGACGTTAGTAACATTAAAAAATGAAGGGAAAGAACCATTGCGCATTACGCCTTATTACGCATCACTTATGGAGGAAGATCCATTTCACCCGGTAATGTTACACGGCGAAAAATCCGGAAACAGACTTGATCCTGTTTTTTGGCAAAGTGTGCCTACACCTGCAAACTTATTATTTCCCAATACCGGACTTGAAGGCGCTATGAACGAGAGTTCACGGAGTTATGGGGCAGCTTATCAACGGTATCCAAACCGGGTTGCCCTTTTTGTGGCTGAAAACACCAGTTGTGCCTCCTATTGTGTTCACTGCCAGCGGGCAAAATCATTAGACAGCTCAGTAGATGTTAATATCAATGAAATAAATAAAGGATTGTTTTATATCGGATACAATAAAAACATAAATGAAGTGCTTGTAACGGGGGGCGACGCGCTCAGGATCAGCAGATCCCGACTGCAATATGTATTAGAAGAATTAAGCCGGATACCTCACCTGCGTGCCATTAGAATTGCAACCAGGGTGCCGGTAGTAATGCCAATGGGAATTACAGATGATTTGCTGGAACTGATTAATATTTCGGCAAACAAATACAACAAAGGGGTTGACAAGTATGTATATTTTATGACACATATCAATCACTATCATGAAATAACGGAAGATTTGGAAATCGCGGTGAAAAAAATTCGCAAACACGGTTTTACTATCAGAAATCAAACCGTCTTGCTAAATCATGTGAATGACTATTATAAAACTTTGGCTGAAACGTTCAGACGGATGTTCTGGATTGGTGTTCACCCCTATTATTTATTGCAGTGTCATAAAGAAAAAGGGATTGTTCATTTTATTACCCCTATCCAAATTGGGAAAATATATATGAAACATTTACAAGGGTGGATTTCGGGTGTTACAGTTCCGAGATATGCTGCGAACATTGAAGGTGGTGGCGGAAAAGTATTGCTTATGCCTTCGGGACATGATACTTTGAATATAAAAAGCAATATTGATGATAGAATTTCTGAAAGTTTTGCAACGATAAATACCTGGGATGGGAAAAAAATGTTCAGGTATGAGGCTCTGGGCAGAACGTCGCAAGAAGAATTTGAAAATGGTGTTAGAATTATGGATACATTTATTGGCCGTAAAGGCGCGTTTCTTCCCAAACTCATAATAGTTGACAATCAGGGGAAACACCTTGAAACTACCAACAGAACGAAATTGCCTGCACTCGAAAAAATTATAAAATCAGAACTTTTGGGTTATGAATTATTTGATAAAAATATGCCTTTGACCAATCCGGCTGATATTGCCGATGAATTGGAGGCACAATTTGAAAAATCAAAATTCGGTAGAAAAGAATGAAAACTCATTCCACCAATCTTAACATAATGTTTCTGGTAGAGGATTTTTATTAGTTAACGTGAGTTCGATGTAAAATACACATTTAACCAATTCAGGTACAATTGTCTGTTTTCCCGTAGGAAATTAATATCCATAGAAAAAGGTTATTAAATAAATTAAATTCCCCGTTAGGGGATAAATATATCAATTCCCTACGGGAAATGAACCAATACAAAAACACGCTTTCTATTGATATTTAAGTCCTAACGGACTATTTCTTATATCGAACTCACGTTAGTTACGTCCCAGCTAATTTATAGGCAAAATATAAGTGAAGAATTAAACCGACCGGCGGTTCTGAAAGCTATCTGAACCGCTTTTTATTATTCCGGTTTGCACTCCCCAATCAAAAAAATAACTTATTTTTGTCATTTGAATATTCGGAACACCCTGCTCCTGTGCGATTTTTTCGCGCGTAATTAAAAACAAACGGCAATATGACTATCACTGATCTTCAAAAGAAACTGGAAGAAGCCTATTCTATTGGGAACTTAAATAATATCTCGTTGACACTGATTAATGTGTATAAAAACGAGCAGTTTTCCATTCTGCAAAAGATTGTTGAGATAATCAGTGATTTTGTCGACATTGAAATTTCTTCTGAAGGAAAGGGTTTTTCCAAACTGATCAAGCTTTATCACCCTGACCGTTCCGGTTATTATTTGAACGAAATCAGAAACCTTGTTGATGAAAATGACTTCGACAGATTACTGAATTATTCACATATATTGAAACTGGAACGGATTGAGGAAATTTCAAATTCACTGAACAGCTACGAGGATATTGATTATTCACCGGTTTACGATTGGGATATTGAAACCGATGGTTTTACAATTATCCATGATAATGAAAAAAATCAGTCCAAAACCAACTCAAAAAAGCTCAAAGAATATGATTTTTATGATGCCGTAAAAATGAGACATTATGGACATACCGATATTGAATTTCCTTCGTATTATCTGGAGGATATTGATGAATTTGAATTATCATCCAGTTACATAAACGATCTGGATGGCGTTCAATTCTGTATTCATGCTAAAATCATGGATTTATCCGACAACAGGATTGTCGATCTTTCTCCGCTTAACGGACTCGCGATACTTGAGGAACTGAACCTCGCCGATAACCTCATTTGCGACATTGACGCGTTGGGCTATTTGACCAACCTGAAAAGTATAAACTTGTCGAACAATCGAATTGAAGACATTTCGCCTCTCTTTGAACTGGAAAAACTTGAATACATGGATTTGAACGGAAATCAAATCCTTTCGGCACAAATCAGGAGCTTAACGGATTTGGATATTACTGTGGACTATTGAGAAAAAGGACAAAAAAGCGGGTTAGTTGTATGAGATTTGCAATTTGAATATTCTGTTTTATAACGACCTACTTTCTTTGCTTTGGAATGACACTGATTATAATCGGGCTATTAATAAGAATAACATCAATTCTTACATTTATGCAACAATTCACTTATACAGTAACCAAAATAGAGAATCATGAGATAATTGAAAGTGGATTATATAAATTCATCAGACACCCGGGTTATTTAGGACAACTTATAATTTTTCTTGGAATATCAACCTCACTATCCAATTGGTTATCCGTTATATTTATGATTATTCCGGTATCAGTTGGATATATTTATCGAATAAAGGTGGAGGAAAGGTTTATGAAAGAACAAATGGGACAGAAATACGAGAATTATCAAAAGAAAACAAAACGCTTAATACCCATGATCTATTATAATAAAAAACACCCTTCCCGACTCCACTTACTGAATAAAATGAAGAAATCTATTTAAATCTTTGTTAATCACTGCACATTTTCAAATAATTTGTGCAATATCTCCATGTAAATAATTAACTTTGCAAGCTATACATATTTCTCAGCTTAAAAAGATCTCTTTATGTCAAAAAAAATTGAGCCCCATCCCCTCACCTTAAAGTCAATCCTTGAAAATTCTGTCCGTAATTTTGGTGATTTGCCTTCAGTGTCATATGTCGATGGAAACCCCATGACTTATTCTGAATTGGGGAAAAAAGTAAATGATACTTTCCACCTTTTACAGTCATTAGGATTAAAAAAAGGTGATAAAGTGGCTCTTCTGGGTCAAAGTATGCCCAACTGGGTGGTAGCTTATTTTTCAGTCGTTTCAAAAGGATTGGTTATTGTTCCTGTTTTACCTGATTTCACTTCTTTAGAAATTGAAAATGTTCTGGTTCACTCCGGTGCTAAAGTTTTGTTTGTGAGCGACAAACTCGTGTCGCGTATCGAAAACCTGATTACACCCGAGCTGGAAGCAGTGATTCTGCTCAATGATTTTTCGTTGATGAGCGGTACCGTTGACCCCAAAATTAAGGTGTTTAAAACGCAGGATGATGTGGATGTACAAGAAGATGATATGGCTGCCATCATTTACACATCGGGAACAACCGGACGTTCCAAGGGTGTGATGCTCACGCATAGAAACATCGCATTTGTAGCCATGCAATCCTATACTTTTCAGCCTATTACCAGCGCCGATGTATTTCTGTCACTGCTGCCCCTGTCACATACCTACGAAAACTCCATCGGGCTTATTTATCCCATCATTTATGGTGCTTCCATTTATTACCTCGAAAAGCCTCCCACTGCTTCGGCATTACTGCCTGCTTTGGCCAAAATACGCCCAACGATGATGCTTTCGGTGCCATTGATTATGGAGA
>CALMZF010000138.1 GCA_937870645.1 uncultured Paludibacter sp.
TTCGTACCCCAGCCGGCGATAAAATTCAATCCGTCGTGCAGCAATCTCATTATCAGGTAGTTCTACTTCGAAAACCAGAGGGATATTTTGTGTGGGTTTCATCATATTCATTACCTTTTCACCCAGTTTGTTGCCGCGTATGGCTTCTTCGATGGCAAAATGCTCGGCATACAAAAACCATCCGAAATTCCAGTAATTGAAAAATCCCACAAAGGAATTATTCATCAATACTGCATTGCAGAAAAAATCGGGCTCCCGGCCCAACAAGGCTATAAAATCATCGTCAGTATGTCGTTGATTCTCCGGAAACGCTTCCCGATAAAGTGGCAACAGTTTTTGGATATATTCGTCATTCGCCGATTTGATTTGAATTATTTCCATGGTGATTGGTTAATTTAGCACGCCCCAGCTCCGAAATGGGAAATTAGAGAAGAGTGATTTTTATGTTATTGGTTATTATGTTATTAAGTTACCACTTACCTGTTCGTTAAGTTACAGGTCATGAACCTTTGGAATCAGCTCAATGATTATCAAGTCAATGGTTTTGGATCCTGGTTTCAAAATTATATCAAAATTGGAGATTTCAATACTTTTTATTGTAATATTTTGACTGGAAAGAACATTTTCTCATCTTCTAAGAAAAAAACAAACGGCTTCACCTGTTGAAAGTGAAGCCGTTAATCGTATTAATTTTTATTGGAATTAATTGCAACCGCAACCACAGCCTTTGCTGTCATCATCGCCGCAACCACATCCGTCGTCACCGCAACCGTTGTCATCGCAACCGCAACCACAACCACAACCGCCACCGCCAAGCAGCGATTTCAGTTCTTCGTCAGTTGCATCGCGTACTTCCAGTACTTTTCCCTTGAAGTGAAGAGTTTCTCCTGCCAGCGGGTGGTTCAGGTCCACAGTTACATGGGTATCGCTAACCGAAACTACCTGTGCCTGAAGCCTGTTTCCTTCATTATCCATCAATGGAACAACTCCGCCTTCGAATACCATTTCTTCGTCGAGTTTTCCGTCAATTTCGAATACCGAACGTTCCAGTTCTACGACTGCATCATCATCATATTCGCCGTAAGCATCTTCATTGCTGATGGTGAAATCAAAGGCATCACCTTGCTCAAGCCCGGCAATATTTGATTCGAATTTAGGCAGCATCATTCCTACACCATAGATAAAATTCAATGGTTGTTCGGGAGTGGCTCTTTCCATCAGTTCGAGTTCTCCGTTTTCGCCATCTACGTACAGTTCGTATTCGGCATTTACTACTTTATTAATTTCAATTTTCATTTTTTTTTGTTTTTATTGATTTGTATATTTTTTTCGATTTTTCCAATTTCAATAGTTGATATAACTCAATACCAGCTAATATTGTTCGACGAACTTCGATTTCCCTGTTTTTCATACTTCAAATCCTGAAGCATGCTTGAGTTTACCCCAATTCTGAAATTATAGGTTTTATAGGGTCCGAATGGCACCACGTTACCCGTCAATGTCCAGCAGTGAAGGTTTCGCGTGATATTGAAGCTGGTATATGACATTTGTTTAGCGTTGAAATCATACGAAGTGGTTCCGCTGAATTGCCAGTTTTGAGTTAATTTAATATTACCGGTTATCCCCACATTGTGCTTGATTTCCTGTTTGTATTCCAGTTTTTCATAATTGAATTCCGATGAATTACCAAAGCCAATAAAATAATTAAAACTCAGGCTCCACGGTATTTCCACCTTTTCGTACCCTTCGGCATCTGTTTTCACTGCTGCAGCATTCACATTGGATTTATTATCCTTGTTTTGCGAATTGTTATCGCGGTTCATGTCTTCATTGAGCTGACTTTCATCCGCCTGGTCGTCTCCCTTCGGTTTACTCTTTTTATCTTTTCGCTTGAATGTCTCATTGGACAAGGTATAACTGTAGGAGGTGGAGGTTCCCAAAAAGCGGGGGAACTTCCCGTGGTTCCAACGGAGTTGATTCACTCTTCGAATGGCTTTACCATCGGGCGAAGCATACATGTAGGGATCAAAAGCTCCACTTAAGCTCAATGTATATGCCTTACCGAATTTTATACGCAGATTAGCACTGATATTGGACAGGCGCATGGAGTCGGCCGCAAAATTGTATGCACTGTTCAGCGAAAAATTGTCAATCAGGCTTATTATTTTTGTCGGCTGTAACCCTGTCGTATCCTTATCATTTTTCACTTTCATTTCCAGGTTATTATCAAGCGAGAATGAGAGTGAGTTGGACTTTCCGCGGCCCGGTGCTCCACTCGGGAAACGGGAGTAAAAAATCTCTTCGGAAGTAATTTTGGTGGGGTCGCCATCCTTGATCACCGATTTAATATAAGTATCCCAGTATCCGTATTTCAAATCACCGAAATCGGGTGTGAGACTAAAACTCGCGTTCGGTTTGGCCATGTGGCGGATTTTTTCAATTTTATCGCCAAAAATTGCCTTTAAAGGGGTGTACATACCATAAAGAGTAGTATTGGCCGACATGCTGAGGTTGTAATCCCACACGCGGTTGAAACCGGTAACTGTGGTGGTTACTTCCTTTTGATTGACCACATCCCAGTTTTTTCGCTGCGAAGTAAGGAACCATTTTTCGCGATAGTTGAACGAAGGGGTGAATGTGATGTATTTCAACACATTGAATGATGCAGAAACCGGAATACTGTGTTGTGCCGAATTGTTCCAGTCACGGGCAAATGAAGACTTCAGCAGCTTATTTTCTTTGGTTTGAATGCTGTTGACAATGGTTCCGGAATAGGACATGGATATTTTTTCGTACCATCGTTCTTTCCCTACAGCATTTTTTCTTTTCAGCGGGAAAAGTCGGCTCATACTGATAGCCACATTGGGCAACATCAGGTTGATGGTAGAGTCCTTGGTTCGTTGAGTAACCGACATATTGGCTGTAAAACTGAACGGATTGTTGGGAAACCGGCGTGAGAATGACACACTGGAACTTTTGGTATTATCAGCATTGGCCGGGGTATAATAACTGTTAATATTACTCCGGTTATATCCGCTGGTCGTAAAGTTGACACTGGCTGAGAAAGTACTGAACGGATTGACCTTGGCATTCTGCGAATGGGACCATTGAATGCTTAAATTCGGATTTTTCTGATAATCGGGCATATCCTTTTCGCCGATTACATCCTCACGGTAACTGATACTGACACCTCCGTTGAATTTATATCTCTTCAGATAATTGGACGACAAATTGAGTCCCCACGTCCCGCGGGTATATACATCACCCTTGATGCTCAGATCGGCATAGTCGTTAATGGCAAAATAGTAACCTCCGTTGACCAGCCCGTAACCACGGGTGATGTCCGTATCAAAACTCGGCATTTCCACTCCGGACGAATAATTCTTGTTGAACGGGAAAAAACCAAACGGCACCGCCACCGGCAAAGGAATATCCAGTAACACCATGTGTGCAGGACCGGTTATAATATAGCTCCCGGGTTTCACCTTGGCTTTTGACAGGCTCAGGTAGAAGTGTGGGTGTTCGTGATTATCGCAGGTAGTGTACATTCCCTGTTGCATACACAGCACATCGTCCTCGGTTTTTTTAGTTTTATCACTGATTATGTATCCCTCGCCCTGCTGCGTCACTGCCTGACGGATAAACCCTTTCCGGGTTCTGAGATTATAGGTGAGTTCATTAGCATTGTATTCCTGATCGCCATCGTTGATGATGGGTTTTCCCTGCATCACTCCCAGACTATCGGGTACACCGCGGGCAAAAATGGTGGTGCTATCCATGCTTATACGCACATAATCAGCCTCTTTGAGGTTTATCTTTTTGTAACTCAGATTTGTTTTTCCGTACAAAAAACCGGTGCCATCACCCATAAACACAATAGAGTCGGTGGCTGTGTAAGCAATTTCGGCATCAATCTGATTGGGGCTTAGTTTTTTGGTAATTTGCGCGGTATCCTTACTGGCTGCCATTTTCAGACTATCGGGTAGCTGAACAGCATTCTGGGGCTGGCTCATAGCGGTGGCTTTCTGTCCATACGCATTCTGTAAATACGTAAAACAAGCCATTAAAAGAAATAAAACTGTAAGTTTTGGGTTATATAATTGTTTGCAGCTTCGCATTCAGTAGTAATTCGTCGAAAAAACAAGCTGCAAATTTAATCAAAAAATAGGTGTACTTAATCAATCAGCTCTAATTTTATGAATAATTTGATATTTTACAATTTATTAAATGCCTCTAAACAGGATAAAATTACTACTTTTGCATTCAGTTTTCTACGTATATTTCACTCATCATTCTTTTACTCAAAAACAATGAAATACTTCCGCTACATTACATTGGTTATAATATTATTTTTAACTTGTACTGTATCTTCTCTGTACGCTCAAAAAAAATTTACTGTTGTGATTGATGCCGGTCACGGAGGGCATGACTCGGGAGCGGTAGGCCGTTATTCCAAAGAAAAAAATATTAATCTGGCTGTGTCACTGGCACTTGGCAGCAAAATAGAAGCCAACTACCCCGATGTAAAAGTGGTTTATACACGCGATAAGGATTTTTTCCTCACCTTGCAGGAGCGAGCTGACATCGTGAACCAAAACAATGCCGACATTTTTTTCTGTATTCACACCAATGCCAACAATTCATCCACCGCTTTCGGAGCCGAAACCTACACATTGGGTTTGCACAAATCACAATCGAATCTGGACGTAGCCATGCGTGAAAATTCTGTAATCACCCTGGAAGATGACTATAAAACCAAGTATCAGGGATTTGATCCGGGTGCACCCGACACCTACATCATGTTTGAATTCATGCAGGACAAATACATTGATAAAAGCATTGAGTTGGCATCGGCCATCCAAAATCAATTTGTAAGAGCCAGCAGGTATGATCGTGGAGTACGTCAGGCCGGATTTTGGGTATTGCACAAATCAGCCTGTCCGAGCGTGCTCGTTGAGCTTGGCTTTATCTCCAACCGCGCTGAGGAAGATTATCTGAACACCAACGAAGGCCGGGAAGAAATGGCTAATTCAATCTTCAAAGCATTCGAAACTTACAAGCGCGATCACGACAAAAAATCGGGCTTCAAGGTGGTGCCGCTCAAAAAAGAAGATACACCCGCTCCGAAAAAAGAGGATGTTAAACCTGTTAAAGTCGATAATCCGGTGATAGCTGCAAATGTTCCAACTACCGATACTACCAAAAAAACATTAAAGAATGAGGTAGTTAAAGTGAATAAACCGGATGTACCTGTGGCCGATGTGAAACAGAACAATCAGGTAATATTCAAAATCCAGCTTTTTGCGGTAGAGAAAAAACTCAGAAAAGGCTCATCAGAATTCAAAGGACTGAATGACACCGATTTTTATGTTGAAAAAAATCTTTATAAATATACCTACGGTGAAGAGACCTCCTTCAGCGAAATAAACAAACTCCGGAAAAGTATCTCGAAAAAATTTCCCAATGCCTATGTAATTGCCTTCAGAAACGGGGAAAAAATAGCCATAAAAGATGCAATGAAAAAATAAGAATATTCATTTGACAATTAGAAACAACATTCAATGAAAAAAAATATTTTTACCCGCGAAGTAAAAGTGGGACTGATGGTAATTGTTGCCATTTTCATACTTTATTTCGGGTTGAATTTTCTTAAAGGAATTGATATTTTTCAGAAAACTGCCATTTATTATGGTCAGTACGAAGATATAGGCGGGCTGGTTCCCTCGGCTCCGGTGTACATCAAAGGATATAAAGCCGGACAAGTGGAAGAGGTGAAATATGATTTTTCGAAGAAAGAATCATTTATCGTTAAAATATCCGTTAACAGTGATATTAAGTTGCCAGTGGGTACCACCATGCAAATAGCTGATGAAGGATTGATGGGCGGGAAGGTCATACAGCTGGTTTACGCACCTGTAACTGCCAGTCAAGCCCTGTACAAACAAAACGATATGCTGCCTACCACCGTGAGCACCGGCCTTATGGCAAGTGTTGCAGGGGATCTGATGCCGAAAATTGACAAAGTAGCTACACAGGCAGATTCACTGTTGTATTCGGTGCGTTTGCTCATCGAACGCAAAGAAATAAGCAACAGCCTTGGTTCGATAGAAAAAACCACTGCCGACCTTGCCGCTTCCTCTGCCCAACTGAAAGGAATGCTAAATAATCAGCTGCCTTCCATCCTCAATGATGTAAATGTAGTCACCGGAGACTTCAAACAGGTAAGCGGAAAACTGAAAAATATTGATTTTGCACAGACATTTGCCAGCGTAGATTACACCTTGAAAAACCTGCAGAACATGACCAATAAGATGAGCAGTAACGAAGGCAGTCTGGGACTGCTTATGAATGATAAAACACTCTATATCAATCTATCAAATACAGCTGGTGCTGCCGATAAACTACTGATCGATGTAAAAGAAAATCCAAAACGATATGTTAACTTTTCGGTGTTCGGCAATAAAAAATAAATAGAAATTATTGATCCGGATTGACACACCTTATTTAGAAAACATATAAATAGACAATAAATTGTAAATATTTTTTTCAACAACAAATTCGCTTATTTACAACTTCTCTTACAGATTTACTTAAATTCATTGAAATTTAACATTAAATTATTAACATCTTAATAATCAATTCAATTCGTTTTTTCACAAACCGCAACATCTTGACTTTCACACATTTACTCTATACAACTGAACACCAAACAGTTAAAACAAACAAAAAAATACGTAAAAAAAAAGATTTGTTTATTCTAAAAAAGTTTTGGAATTTTGTAGAACTGAAATGCGGTTATTGATTTCAGAAAATTTCAGAAAAAAAACACACCCAATGTGACTCGACCTCGGTCGAGTTTTTTATCCTTAATTAGTAAATTAATTTGTAAAATATCAACATGAGTTATCACTACGAGTTGTGGAATAGTTGCCTGAACATTATTAAGGACAATGTAAATGAAGCGTCCTTCAACACATGGTTTGCACCTATTGTACCGGTAAAATTTGAAAACAAAATCTTTGTACTTCAGGTTCCAAGTCAATTTTTCGTGGAATATATTGAAGAAAAATACATTGATCTGCTACGAATGACACTGACACGCGTAGCCGGTAACGGAACCCGTCTGGAATACCGGGTGCTGATAGACAAAACGAGTGGAACAGGTACTCAGATACCCAGCACAGCCGAACATTCGAGACCAAACACCACTAATTACAATGCACAACAGAATACAATTGTGTCGCCATACAAGCGAATGCAGTTGCCCGAAATTGATCCGCAACTCAATCCCTCATACAATTTCAACAACCTGATAGAAGGGAGAAGCAACAAGCTGGCACGTACAGCAGGTATCAGCATTGCAAACGATCCTGGTAAAACAGTGTTTAATCCCTTGTTTATGTACGGAAAATCGGGTGTGGGTAAAACTCACCTTGCCAATGCCATCGGGGTGATGACTAAACAACTTCAACCCCACAAACGGGTGCTGTATGTTTCGGCCAATACATTTCAGATACAATATACCGATGCCGTTCGAAATAACACCCAGAATGACTTTCTGAATTTTTACCAGACCATAGATGTGCTCATCATGGACGACATTCAGGAATTTGCCGGCAAGACAGCTACGCAAAATACATTTTTCCACATTTTCAATCACCTCCATCAGCTTGGTAAACAGCTGGTACTTACCGCCGACCGCTCACCGCTGGAAATGGCCGGTCTGGAACAACGACTGCTTACGCGCTTTAAATGGGGCTTATCCGCCGAAATTGAAAAACCGGATTTCGAACTCCGGCAATCCATTCTGAAAAGTAAAATTTATCGCGACGGTCTCGAAATTCCGGAAGTAGTGGTTGATTATATTGCCGAAAATGTGGTAGACAATGTACGCGACCTCGAAGGAGTGTTGATCTCGCTGCTGGCACATTCCACTCTCACCAATATGCCTATCGATATACGGTTGGCCGAAAAGATTATCGGACGCATTGTAAACATGACGCCCAAAGTAACGACAATTGAACAAATCCGCGAAGTAGTCTGCGATTATTTCAAACTGTCGGTAGATGCCATCTCCACCAAATCGCGCAAACTGGAAGTGGTTCAGGCACGTCAAATTGCTATGTATCTGTCCAAAAACATGACAAAAAATTCACTGTCGATGATTGGTAACTGTATCGGGCAGCGAGACCACGCCACCGTGCTCCATGCCTGCAAAAAAGTGGTTGACCTGATGGATACGGATAAACACTTCCGCAAAAATGTGGAAGAAATTGAGGACAGACTTAGAAAATAACTGATATACTGACAAATAAACTATCAGAAGACCGGCGACATACAACGCCGGTCTTTTTTTATGAATTTCTTACTGAATTCATTCCGTCGAATAAAAAAAATGTTGTATTTTTACACCGGTAAACTCAACAAATTACAGTTATGATATTTAAATTCACAATCATTTCAGACGAGAAGGACGACTTCCTGAGAATCATAGAAATAGATTCCGAAGCCACTTTCCTCGATCTTCACAATGCCATTCTGGAATCGGTAGATTATGAAAAAAACCAGATGACATCCTTCTTCCTGTGCAACGACGACTGGGAAAAGGGTCAGGAAATCACGCTTGTGGAAATGGAATCGAGCTCGGAATACGATAACCTGGTGATGGAAGACACCGTACTCGACGAATTGCTGATGGATGAAAAGCAAAAATTGATTTTTGTTTTTGATATGATCTCAGATCGTGCATTCTTCATGGAACTAACCGAAATGATACCCGGTAAAGATATTGATGAAGCGGTGTGTACCACTTCAACCGGCTCTGCACCCGTGCAGATAGCCGAAGAAACGGATTTTGCAACTCCTCAAAAAATGCAGATACCTTCGGATGAAAACTTCTATGGTGATGAGGAATTTGAAATCGACGAGCTTGACGAGGAAGGATTCGGCGATTTGAATTTTGATGAAAACAGTCTGTTTACTGACGATATTCGTTAACAATAACTCAAACAAACACATTAAACAGAAAATATTTCAGCTATGAAGTGTTTTCTGTTTTCTTTTTACTAATGCACACCTTACTAGTCATTACAGGACCCACCGGCGTGGGAAAAACGGCAGTCAGCCTGCTATTGGCCGAAAAATTCGGTTGTCCCATCGTGTCGGCCGATTCGCGCCAGTTTTATCGGGAACTGAAAATTGGCACGGCCGCACCAACCGACGATGAACTGGAGCAGGTGAAGCATTATTTTATCGGTACCCATTCCATATTTGACGAATACAACGCCGGACAGTACGAGGAAGAGGCCATCAGCCTGCTGGACGAATTATTTGAGAAACACGAGGTGGTGCTGCTTACTGGAGGTTCGATGATGTATGTGGATGCCGTGTGCAACGGACTGGACAACATCCCTACAGTTACTGCTGACGTACGCCAATTCTGGCAAAAACAATTTGCATCCCACGGATTGGAATTTATACAGCACGAACTGAAACGGCTGGACGAAAAGCACTATGCCGAAGTGGACCTGAAAAATCCGAAACGAATCATTCATGCTCTGGAAATATGCAGTATGACCGGAAAACCCTATTCCGACCTGCGTACCGGAAAACGAAAAATCAGAAATTTCAATATTCTGAAAATAGGATTGAACAGGCCAAGACCCGAACTGTACGAAAGAATTAACCTCCGGGTAGATAAAATGATGCATGACGGGTTGCTGGAGGAAGCTACACGCTATTATCCCTACCGACACCTGAACACACTGAATACGGTAGGTTACAAGGAGATTTTTGAATATCTGAATGGATTGTGCGACCTGGATACAGCCATTAACCTGATAAAACAAGACAGCCGGCGTTATGCCAAAAGGCAGTTAACCTGGTTCAACCGCGACAAGGAAATTAACTGGTTTCACCCCGAAGAGGTAGAAAATATTGAAAAATTTATAGACCAAAAACTTGGGAGAATATAAGATATGAGCATTCAACAAAACCTTTCGTTAAAGTCCTACAACACATTTGGAATAGATGTAAATACCAGGTACTTCGCCGAATACAGTTCCATCGGTGAGTTGAAAGAAATTCTTGGTTCGGAAATCATTAATGCAAATCCATGGTTGCATATAGGTGGAGGGAGTAATTTACTTTTTCTGAAAGATTTTGAGGGTATTATACTCCATTCTCAACTAAAATCCATCGAAAAAATAAGTGAAACGGATGAGATTGCACTGCTTAGAGTTGGTGCAGGGATGGTTTGGGATGATTTTGTGGCCTATTGTGTTTCCAACAATTACTACGGAGTGGAAAATCTGTCGCTCATACCGGGCGAAGTGGGGGCGTCGGCAGTGCAGAATATCGGGGCGTACGGCATGGAAGTGAAAGATGTGATTGAGACTGTGGATACCATTCATACCGAAACACTTAATGAACGGATATTCACCAATGAAGAATGTCGTTACGGGTATCGGAAAAGCATTTTCAAGGAAGAACTACGGGGGAAATATATTATTACCAACGTAACTTTCAGACTGAAAAAGCAACCGGACTATCAACTTGATTATCAGCACCTCAGAGAGGCTGTATTGCAACGCGGAGAAATAAATCTGGCCAACATACGTTCTACCGTAATTTCCATCCGGGAAAGCAAACTGCCCGACCCATCAATCACGGGTAATGCTGGCAGTTTCTTTATGAACCCCGTTATACCGAAAGAAAAATTCGAAGAATTGCAAGTATCATACCCTACCATGCCCCACTACCCGGCTTCGGAAACGGAGGTGAAAGTTCCCGCCGGCTGGTTGATAGAACAATGCGGCTGGAAAGGGAGATCGGTTGGTAACGTAGGTGTTCACAGCCGGCAGGCGTTGGTAATCATTAATCTGGGTGGTGCAACAGGACCGGAAGTTGCCGGCTTAGCTGCCCAAATCAGAGAAAATGTATTTCAACGGTTCGGTATTGACATCACTCCGGAAGTAAATTATATCTGATTATTTGCCCACTCCCTGAACGGATGTTGACTGAGGTATGAATTATAGTACCTTCGGTCGCCGGTAACTTCCCGCCCCAGCCAGGCAGGCTTTGTGAATTGTTCCTCTTGAGATTGCAGCTCCAGTTCAGCCATTACCAGTCCTTCATTTTCGCCTTCGAACACATCCACTTCAAATACTTTGCCCTCAAAAGGAACTTCATAGCGTATTTTGTCAATTACGCCCGAACCGCACAAAGCGAGGAGCTGAGTGGCATCATCGAAGGTGATTTCTTTCTCCCATTCAAAACGGCTAAACCCGTTGTCGCCCGATTTTCCCTTGATGGTAATAAATCCCCGGTCTCCTTTGACACGAATTCGTACGGTGCGATCGGGAGCCGAGCATAAATAACCCTGAGTAATGCGAAAACCAGCTGAAACAAAGGGCTTGAAATCACCGGCAACTAAAAACTTTCGCTCAATTTCGATATTATGTGTTGACTGCATATTATTTCGTATTTTTCAGTTGATTATCTTCTGCAAATCACTTTGTAAGGACAGTATTCGCAAGTTTTGGCATTGGTACACTGTGTAAAAGGAACTTCGGGGTTGAAAATTTCTTCGAGACATACGGTCAGATTGCTGATAAAACCGGACTTATAATCCTCAAAATTATCAACGGCACCTACCCCATTGGTACCCGATTTGTCAATCAGTCGTGTAGTGAAATTGGTTTTAAATAGATCACGAATATACAGAATTTCGGGTACAAGTTGCTCTGTATCATTTGTATGCCCGTAAAGCAGGCAATACAGAAATGTCTGCAGCACAAATTTTGGTCGTTTATCCATATCGCGTTTAAATACATCGTCGGGCGACTTAAATTCAAGTGAGCCGGAACCTGTTTTGTAATCGAGTATGCGTGTCACTCCCTGCCGTTCATCCACACGATCGATATATCCTTTCAGGTTCACGGCGCTTTCACCACCGTGTATCGGGAACCGCATCCGTTCTTTTCGTTCGGACTGAATATAATTGAAAGGTGAATTTTCTGCATCTTTTTTCAGAATTTGAATTACATATTTTCGGATTACACGTGCCACCAGCAGGTAGTTACCTTCCAAAACAAGGTCAGGATTTTTTCCTTTCATAAAATAATTCTCCGAAAATGCAGTGCGTATAGCCCGATCAACGGTCAGCGGATTTGTCCACAATTCCTCCAACGCAGTTTTATGGACCGTTTTTCCTTCGAAGGATTTATACAAACCTTCCATCACCGCATGAAGCAGTGTGCCGAACATACCGGCTTCAATGGTTTCCTGAACTTCTTCGGGCTCGCGCATCTGCTCCACCTGTGTGAGGTAAAACTGCAACGGACAATCGATGTAGCTGTTCAGTGAAGTAGCCGACAGTGCGGGTGCATCGTTGGCGTCACTCAGGTAAGGCTGAAGTTTTGCCATTACTTCAGGCGTTTTTTCAACCTGCATTGTCCTGTCGGAAGGTGTTCGAATATCGTAAGCAACATTGATCAGCCGGAATTGAACTCCGTAATGATACCGAAGCTGATGAATGTAACGGCTCACTTCACCGGTCTGAGCACCTTCGTTGCGACTGTCGTACAGAAAAATCAACCGACGGGCACCCGATATGAGTCGGTAAAAATTATAGGCCGAAATGGCATCGTGATATTCAGCTGTGGGCAGGTTGAATGCTTTTCGCAGGTTGTAGGGAATAAAACTGTTGGATGTGCTTTTTTTAGGAAAAACGCCTTCATTGAACGAGCAGATAATCAGATTTTCGAAATCGAGACCACGAGTTTCGAGCATTCCCATTATCTGAAGTCCGTTGAGCGGTTCACCTTCGAATGGAATGGAAATACCGCCGATAAGCTGGCGTACAAGTTTCAGAAGCGTATCAATGGTTATTTCAGCCGTGTCAGCCACAGATGTTATCACTTCGTTCAGGCGGTTGAGTGAAATATAATACTGAAACAGAAAATCGCATTCCAGTCTGAAATCATTTTCGGCATCGGCTTTATTCTGCCAGGCTATATTTAACTTTTTGAGAATGTCAAGTAAATATTCTACAAAACCGACCGATGATGTATGTGGTTTAAAAATAGCAGCCAGCAACTCATTTTTGTTGAAAGCATCGGGCTCCACATACATAGCATTGGTTCGGATCATCATTTCGGCGATGCTCACGGCATCGTCAGAGCACAACAAATGGATATACTGATGGTTCAGAATACCGGAAACCGTATGATGGTAAAATTGCTGACGCTTATTCATGCGGCGCTGCAGTTCAAATATATTCTCCAACAGGCTCGAAACGGGCGTAGCATTGAGCGGGAAACCCATGGTAACATTAATCTTTTCGATAGAAGGAGGCAGTGAATGAAGCAGCGGCACCAACATACTCTCGTCGGGCAATACTACGGCGGTTTTTATCCAGTTCTTATCCTCAGAGCGAACGGGATAAAG
>CALMZF010000139.1 GCA_937870645.1 uncultured Paludibacter sp.
TTCGGAACCAGTTCTTGTATTCTTTGGATTTATAATCCAGCAACATATCCGGTTGTGAAGAAGATTTCTTTATTTCGGATTACAAATCCTCATAGTACAAAAGGCGGGATGACATATCCCGCCGACCATGTCACCAATTTTGCTCATTTATCAAGCACATCCGTTTGTACGGAAACTTCGCCGAACTACTGCACCAACCTAAGCTTAACAGGGTGTGATTGCAATTGACTACGTCGAACGTTGTTTCACACCCAACAAGCCTCATTCTTTGCTCATTTATTCTGCATATCCATGTGATCAGCTGACATTTTATTCATCTATCCCATAACCCACAAGTACAGCATTGCCAATTCTTACTGTTTAATAACCTTCACCAATTCCTTATTCCTGCCATTCTCCAGTTGAAGCAGGTAAATTCCGACCGGAAATGATTTCAGAGATATCGTCTCTCCATTATTTCCAATAGGTTGGCTTAGCAGCAATTGGCCTGAGTTGTTGAATATTTTTACAGTAACCGTTTCTGATGGAAATTGAGCCAACTGAATGTTTACGAAATCCCGGGCGGGGTTGGGATAAATCAACGCGTTGTGGTTCTCTGTCGGATTGATTATGCCGTTACCAATATGCGGAGAATAATAGTATTGCGATAGTCGTTGAGAACTCAGGACTTTTTCCTCTTCCACCTTGAAAGGAATATTGCTTACAGCAGGCAGCAAGAGTTTATCCGAGGAACAGGCTCTGTCCATCGTAATTTCCTTTTCCAGTGCAACCACAAAACCGCCTCCGCTATATTTCGACTCCTTGTAAACGACCATATTTGTGTTTGTCGTATTGTAAATATATTCCGTTTTAGTATCCGGGGCCCATGCTTTGACCGTATCATTCCAGTGAAAATCTGTCCGGACTATCAAATTCCCTGAATTGTAGCCAAATTCAGTTTTAGTGTTTGAAGTCCATTCGTTCTTATAGTTTAGCTTTTTTCCAAGAATGGATAGCAGGCAGTTGTTTTCAGCATCGTAGGTATATTCCGATTGTTCGGCGGGTCTGTAAACGTCATTTACCAAAAGCGAGGTAACGATTTTCGTCAATTTATTCAGCGGATTTTCATAAAAATAATCCGTCTTCTGAGCGGTTTTCCATTGCTTTTGAACAGCGTATTCCAATCTGTCGATGGATATTCTGTCTTCGGAATATTCATACATGTTTCGGCTGGAGGCAGTCATAACCCCGTCTAAGGAATATGAAAATACTTTAGAAACCTTTTTTCCATTATCGTAGTTATGTTCAGTTAAGTTCATCAGCGTAAAGAGCTTCTTCACACTATCTGTAGCTACATAAAATTTCTCACTGACAATTTGTCCGGATTCATTGTAGGAATAAATATACTTCGTGTAATCGGATGCTACTACACTATCGAGTTTCTGAAGCTGAGTTCCGGCAGTTTGTGCAGAAGCGGTATCTGTCTGAATATAAGCAATATTCAAACAAACGATAAACAAAAATAAACTGGTTTTTTTCATGATATACCAATATTTAGTTAATTATTCAATTATATTTACTCTGGCCTTCGGGGTCATTCATGTTTTATTGTTGGCACGCATTACAAGATACGAGCCAGCGGAGTAACGCTTGTAATTTTATCTGCAATGGCATCAGGGATATTAAACTACCCGATACTACTTGGTTTGCAGGCGGTAAGTGAATGCTTATTCCACCAGTTTATATTCCTTTCCATCTACGGTAGTGAAACCGACTAATCCTTT
>CALMZF010000140.1 GCA_937870645.1 uncultured Paludibacter sp.
TGTTCGATTACGGCGTAGGTTCAACCGGACTATCGGAGCAAAATGCATTGAAAATGGGATTTACCGATATAGAAACAGTGATAAATGCCAGTCTGGACAAACCCGGATTTATGCAGGGAAATCTGTTGATTACAAAATTGATAGTCGATAAGCAATCAGGACTGATTTTGGGAGCACAGGTACTCGGTCCGGGCGATGTAAGTAAACAGGTGGCTATCTGGGCAATGGCAATAAAAGGGAGACTTACCGTGAATGATATGGTAAATGCCGATCTGCCGTATGCGCCGCCATTCTCGCTGGCTATCGACCACAGCATTGCTACAGCTCATATTATGCAGAACAAACTGAAAGGGTTCTTTACCGGAATTTCAGCCGAGCAATTCAAGGAAAAGCTCAAAGAGAAAGCACCTCTGGTTTTGCTGGATGTGCGCAATCCCGATGAGTTTGAAGTCATGCGTCTGGGTGTAGGTGAAGGATTAATTCCGCTCGGTCAACTCCGAAAACGACTGGAAGAGCTGCCTGAGGATAAAAACACCGAAATAATCACCTGGTGTAAAATCTCACTGCGAGGTTACGAAGCTGCATTAATACTGCAAGGCAATGGCTATACCAATGTAAAAGTGCTGGAAGGCGGCATTATGGCCTGGCCCTGGGCAAGAGAAAAATAGGCAGTACTTAACAGCTAATTTTTCAATCTCTTTAGAAGTCAACTTCGAAACAGTTTTTTTTGAAAGTTTCGCAATAAAAAATTAGCGGCTGAATTTCATTTGAAATTCAGCCGCTAATATTATCGTTATCTGAAGTCAAAATTTGTATCTCACTTCACCAGTTTTTGTTTCTTTACAAATTCACCCAACACATCCGTAAGTTTCGGGCGGCCTATTTCTTCCAGGTCGTAATCGACTTTGGTGGCAGGTTTGTTGATTTTTACAATCCGCTGTAAATCAATTGGTGTAGCAATGACCACCGTGTCGCAATCGGTATTGTTGATGGTTTTTTCCAGGTCGGCTATTTGCTGTTCGCCGTAGCCCATGGCCGGAAGCAGTAATCCGATATTCGGATAGGTTTTGAAGGTTTCAGCCAGTTTTCCAACCACAAACGGACGGGGATCCACCAGTTCTTTGGCACCGTATTTACGGGCAGCAACCGTTCCGGCGCCGAGTTTCATTTCGCCGTGGGTGAGGGTAGGACCATCTTCTACTACCAGTACCCGTTTTCCTTTGATCAGTTCGGGATGATGAACAGTGAGTGGCGATGCTGCGTCAATTACCACAGCAGTCGGATTTACTTTTTCAATGTTTTCTCGTACAATCTGAATGTTTTCGGGGGATGCACTGTCCATTTTATTAATTACCACCACATCGGCCACCCGCAGCGTTACTTCGCCCGGATAGTACGATAATTCGTTGCCCGGTCTGTGCGGGTCAACCACCGTAATCATCAGATCGGGCACATAGAACGAAAAATCGTTGTTTCCACCGTCCCATATCACTACATCGGCTTCTTTTTCGGCTTCCCGGAGAATGGCTTCGTAATCCACACCGGCATATATTACGTTACCGCGAACCACGTGCGGTTCATATTCTTCCATTTCCTCGATGGTGCATTTATGCTTTTTCAAATCATCAATGGTAGCAAATCGCTGCACTTTTTGTTCCACCAGGTTGCCGTAAGGCATCGGGGGGCGCACCGCCACTACTTTCAATCCCATTTCCATCAATATCTCGATAACTCTTCGTGAGGTCTGGCTTTTGCCGCAGCCTGTCCGTACAGCACAAACCGAAATAACGGGTTTGGTGCTTTTAATTTGGGTTTGAGCAGGTCCCAACAGCATGAAATCGGCTCCGGCTGCATTCACAATAGCGCTCACACCCATTACTTTGTTGTAGGTCACATCGCTGTATGAGAACACACAGATATCTGCTTTCAGCTCTTTAATCAGTTTTGGCAAATCTGTTTCGGCATAAATGGGAATTCCCTGCGGATAAAGTTCTCCGGCAAGCTCCGATGGGTATTTCCGGCCATCAATATCCGGAATTTGAGCGGCCGTAAAAGCAACCACGTTGTACAGCTCGTTACCCCTGAAATAGGTGTTGAAATTGTGAAAATCACGACCGGCAGCACCGATAATTATTACATTTTTCTTTTGCACTGGCATAGTAAAAGGTTTTATGTTGTTTGTAATTTATTTTCTACAAAGATAAATTTTAATTTTGTTCAACAAGAAATAATTCGATAAATATTTAGAAAATATACATTCTTTGAAAGTTTACCGGAAATTTTCCTGTTCGATCTGAACTTTTCACTATCAATTTTACTTATCTGTAATCATTTTTTTTGTTAAGAAAGAAATTCCGCCAATTTGGTAAGATGACTTCCTGAATTACGATGAGTTCGTCCTGACTTTTTTCAAAAAACCATAATGTTGCACGGAGCTTAAAAATGATCTAATAATCCGTTTTCTACCATAATATCGTACCTCTGGTGTTAATAATGAAGCCTCGTAGAGGCGATATTATGGTAGAATATTATTTGAGTTGCAAATTATAGCCTCGTAGAGGCGGCATTATAAAAAGTCAGGACGATTTCGATGATACGTTTTAATGGGGATTATTTTTTCTGCAAGAAACTTCTTCTCAATGTTGGTTTTTGTGAATTAATCTCTATCTTTGTCTGACAAACTCATTACAATTAAACCTTATGAAAAAGAAAATCAGTTTATTCATCTTTTCGATTTTAGTTGGACTGACTGCTTTCAGTCAGCAAGTAGTTTATAGTCAGGAATTTG
Organism: uncultured Paludibacter sp.; assembly: GCA_937870645.1. Classification (GTDB taxonomy): domain Bacteria; phylum Bacteroidota; class Bacteroidia; order Bacteroidales; family Paludibacteraceae; genus UPXZ01. The sequence goes on from CALMZF010000140.1 coordinate 2,789, forward strand.
AAGATGAAAAAGAACCAATGGCTTTGAAGAATGAAATTCATTTCAATTTATTAACCTCGGTGCTCGGTTTGCCCGAAATTAATTATGAGCGCTTTCTGGAAAGCAATTTCAGTGTGGGTCTGTCGGTGATGGCAGCGCTCGATGGACCTGAAAAACAGGAACTCCGCTCAGCATTTATTCCATTCGGACGCCTTTACTTTGGTTACGGCAATTGTGAAGGGTTTTATATCGAAGGAAATGCTGCAGTTGTTAGCGAAAAGTACCGGGATTATTACTATTCATCCTCATCCTATTCATCATCTTATGGCATACAGCAATCTGTCACTACAACGAATTCCTCTACAAATTTTGGTTTGGGTGTGGCCGTGGGCTATAAATTTCTGACCAAGAACAACTGGGTTGGAGATATATTCGCAGGAGCGGGCCGCATTTTCGGTGATACAAGCATTGATGCATACCCGCGAGTGGGTATTTCAATCGGAAAACGGTTTTAAGACATAGATAAACATATAAACGGCTGAATTTCAGATGAAGTTCAGCCGTTTTTTTAGTAAACAAAAGTAAACACATTAATTTCGTTGAACGAAATCAAAAATAAACAAACAAATTGAGGTTTAGGATTATATGAGTTTAGAGTTACCGTACGTTGTTTATCGAGTTTTTGGCAGTGTCGTGTTTGGTTTTTCGTTGAGGCTTGTTTGTCGCTCTGCCGTCATTATCGTTTAGTATTTCTTTCTGCGTTAAATTGTCTACGGGTGTCGTTTCATTAACATCAGCATCTTTCCTCACTGCTCTTCTTACATCTTTTTTATCAATTCCCCGTTGCAGTTGAGCAGGCATTTCACCGGCATTCCCGTTACTTTGATAATAAGGGTTTGACATGCCGCCGGCTTCTGTTTGCTGCAGGCTGTCGTTGGAGATTTTCATTTGACTTTTAATGTTAGAGCGGGAGGTATTTATGTTCGCTTTTTGCTGCATCCTATCTTCGGTAGGAGGCTCTCTTAATGCTCTCTTAATATTGCTTCGTGACGTATTGATATTTGCTTTTTGCTGCATGCTGTCAGTTGGATCTTCTGTTCCATTAATTCTTTCTTCATTAATATTGCCACCTTTCACAGTGCCATCCCAGCCTTTACGTTCGTTTTCAGTTCTTTTTATTCCGGCTTGGTTTATTCCTTTACTATTGCCTTTCACCGAACCATCCCAGCCTTTACGTTCGTTTTCAGTTCTTTTTATTCCGGATTCGTTTATTCCTTTACTGTTCCCTTTTACAGTCCCATCCCAGCCTTTGCGTTCGGTATTTGTGGTTAAAGTGTCAGCTACCATTTCCGTATTCAGATAATTGATGGTTGAAATGCTGTTTTCATCCACTCCCGGACTTTTCAGGCCGGAATTGTTATTAATCGTTTCATTGTTTGTGTTTAAATCCGTTGTAACTGCAAGAACGGTCATTGCAGGGCTTGTGAGAGCCAACATAATTACTGTTTTGCTAATTAGATTTTTCATGATTTTTCGTTGTTAAATGGAACAATTCTAAATTTAATAACTATAACAAGAACTTATTTTGTTTGTTCGTTCAGTTTTTTACTTTCACAGAAATATTAACAAGTGGAGACTTATTGAATATCTGAAAATGCCTGGTCTTTTGACGGGATTATCGATGTTTAGGGCATCTGAGATGTTTTTAAATGAGTTGATTGTAGAAATAATTCTTTAATTGTACGTAAAGTTTATTTAACAAAAAAAAGACGGATGTTGAATTTATCCGTCTTCTCAAGATTGCGCTCCAAAAATTTGTGGGAAGATGTGGAGATGACAATAAATATTAGATTCCTCACTTCGTTTTTATGGCTTAGGCCAAAAAACTTGTTCGGAATGACAGAATTACTCTTTATCAATTACCCGTCGATACGGTTTATGAGAATGATGAGGCTTTAGCACGACGGGTTCGTGGGAAGTTTACGCGCCGCTGCCACACCAAAGATGATGTTACAGTCACTTGGCGGGCAGCGGTATCTTATGAAGTGACTGCCTGTCATCCCGATGCGAAACAACTTGTAGCGAGGGATCTAAGAGAACAATTATAATTATGTCATGGTAGTTTTGAAACATATCCTGATGATTATTAAAACTTATTCAACGTGTTGAAATAATTATATTTTTGTTTCCAAAAAGGGATAAATATGTCAATTCCCTACGGGAAAATTGTTGATCAGAATAATCTGCTTTCTATTGATATTCATGTCCTGACGGACAAAATAAGATTGAACACACGTAAACAAAAAAAAGACGGATGTTGTATTCATCCGTCTTATAAATAAACGAGAGTTCGATATAAAATTCATTTAATCCTTTCAAATACAATAGTCTGTTTTCCCGTAGGGAAATAATATCAATAGAAATTGGTTGAAAATAGTTTTAATTCCCCGTTAGGGGATAAATATATCAATTCCCTACGGGAAAATTGTTGATCAGAACAATTTGCTTTCTATTGATATTCATGTCCTTACGGACAAATAAAGATCAAACGCACATTTACAAAAAAAAAGACGGATGTTGAATTCATCCGTCTTTTAATAGCTAATTATTCCTTTTTGGGGAAGAAAATGTTTTATAAATACATTTAACTAAAATAATGCTCCGTAAACTCCCCCTTTAGGGGGTTGGGGGGCCTATCAGTTTTTCACCGGTTCCACTCCGAATGTAAATCCGGCTTTCACGCGTTCAATCAGTTCGGGAACGATATCTTCGTATTCTCCCACAATACCGAAGTCGGCATTTTTGAAGATGGAAGCTTTCGGGTTGTGGTCAATCGCTACCACTTTGCCCGACTCTTTCATACCTGAAATGTGCTGAATGGCTCCCGAGATACCGACAGCAACGTACACTTTCGGACGAACGGTTTTTCCCGTTTGTCCAATCTGACGGGCATATTCAGCAAATCCTTCGTCCACCGTTACACGACTTGCAGCCCATTCGGCTTTCACACCCTGTGCTTTCAGCGCTTCGGCAAGT
>CALMZF010000141.1 GCA_937870645.1 uncultured Paludibacter sp.
GGACTTCACCCCCGAAACCTTATACCGAAGCTACCCTGCTTCGCGCTATGGAAACGGCCGGTAAACTGGTTGATGATGATGAATTACGCGACGCCCTGAAAGAAAACGGTATTGGACGTCCTTCGACCCGCGCTGCTATTATTGAAACTCTTTTCAAACGGAACTACATCCGCAAGGAGCGTAAAAACCTGATCGCAACCCCCACGGGTGTGGAACTGATACAGATTATTCAGGAAGAACTGCTCAAATCGGCCGAACTCACCGGACGCTGGGAGAAAAAACTCCGGCAGATTGAGAAAGGTGAATATCAGGCTGTGGATTTCCTCAACGAACTGAAAGCCATGGTCACCGAAATTGTTTTCAACGTGAAAAGCGACAACCGCACCAAATCGCAGCTCGTCGCTCAATCCATCCAAACCGAAAACCCCGACGACCTCATCGGAACCGTTTGTCCCGTCTGTGGTAAAGGCAAAATCATTAAAGGCAAAACCGCCTACGGATGCTCCGAATGGAAAAACGGATGCACTTTCAGGAAGAATTTTGTAACAGCCCCCTAACCCCCTAAAGGGGGGATTTTTGAGTGTGCTGAATATGGAGAATTACTATTTTATAAAGACTTAAGGATACAGACCACTGACCAATTAATTACTTAACTTTTCAATTAACCCTCTACAACTCCCCCCTTGGGGGGCAGGGGGGCTAAACCTACATCCTCCTTGTCACTCCCTGCGTAGGTATACTTTCATGCCGGAAGCGGTTAACTGCTGTTACCACAAACGAGCAGCGTCCTTTGAACTTCTTTTCGTAGGCATTCAGGTCAATGCAATTTTCGGTGGTTATGGCTACGATATTTTCGGGATCATTCATGTCGCCTATTTTCTTGCCTTTAAAGCCGTACACCACGTAGTAAGCCACCTGACATCCGCCGTCTTCCACCACTTCGTCCCAAAGGATATAGGCTTCTTTGCCGTCTTTCACTACGCGGATATTCTGCGGTTGTGCCGAAGCTTCTCCTTTTATGTTGTGGCAGATGGGTTGCAGCGCCGGAAATTTATAGTAATTGTTTTTCAGCGTGTCAACCAGTCCCCGCGGGTTTTTCAGCAGCGCTTTGGCACTGAAATAGACTGCTCCTTCAGTTTTTGGAAAATTTCGGTTCATCTTTAGCTGACGAGCCAGCTCGTTTCCTTTTTTCCAGGCTTCTGTTTTGTTTTCAATAAGCCCCGAAGCGTAAAGTCCGATGTACAGATTTTTGCCGTAACTGTGATCCGACCACCATTTCACGAGTACTTCGTAATCGGCCACTTTTTTCCCTATTTCCCAGTATAGTTGCGGAACTACATAATCGATGGTTCCTTCACGCAGCCATTTCAGTATGTCGGCGTAGAGGTCGTCATAGTTGGTTATTCCTGCCCGTGTTGCTGACCCCTGCGCGTCTTTGTTGTCATTGCGCCATACACCAAACGGACTTACACCAAACTGAACCCAGGGTTTCATATCCTTGATGGTCTTTTGCAACTCTTCAATAACCATATTTACGTTATTTCTGCGCCAGTCGGCTTTGTTGGTGAATCCGCGCGGATTAGCCCGGAAAGTCTCTTCATCCGGAAAATCTTTACTGCCTTCGGGATAGGGGTAGAAGTAATCGTCGAAGTGCAGACCGTCAATGTCATAATGACCTACGATGTCTTCCACCACTTTGTTCAGAAACTCACGGGTTTCGTCTAATCCCGGATTGAAGTAGTATTTCTCCCCGTATTTTACTATCAAATCTCTGTTTTTATAGTAAACGTGGCTTTTGTCAAGTCGGTTAATCTGGCCGGCGGTATTGGTTACGCGGTACGGATTGACCCATCCGTGAACTTCCATGCAGCGTTTGTGAGCTTCTTCAATGATGAACTGAAGCGGATCGTAGTACGGATTTGGACGCTGACCCTGCTTCCCGCTCAGGTAATTGGACCACGGCTCCAGGTCCGAAGGATAAAAACTATCGGCTGTAGGACGTATTTGGAGTACTATGGTGTTAATGTTGCAGGCTTGCAGGCCGTCCAGCATGTTGCGCATTTCAATCCGTTGCTGGGTAGGCGTAAGTCCGCTCTGGCTTGGCCAGTCGATATTGGCTACCGTGGCTATCCACACGGCACGCATTTCGCGTTTCGGGTATTGTTGGGCTGAAAGACTGATGACAAACGAAATAAAGAGCAAAAAGGCAGTGAATCTTCTCATGACAAATACGAAGTTTATAAATTTTTGAACAAAAATAAGCTATTTTTCTGCGCTGTGCAAGTTGAATATATCTTAGGCATTGTAAAATCATTTTTCTTGTCACAGCAAGAGTGTGCTAAGTCCAATTGCGTTCATTGAAAAAACAAACGGATTTGATGCTCCCGATAGTTTTGCAATCGACACATCCGGTATCACAACTTAATTAAAGAATAATTTACGCTTCGTCCTCCGGCTTCTTCTTGCTGTAATATGCCTTTTTCCATTAAATCTTTAATGTCGCGTAATGCAGTGTCGGTAGATGTTTTAGTGATTTTTGCCCACTTTGATGTTGTTAATTTCCCGTAAAAATCATCAAATAACTTATTGATCATCAGTCGTTGACGCTCGTTGATCTGTATATCTTTATGCTTTTCCCAGAATTCAGTTTTAAGTAAAATATTCTGCATGGAATTTTCGGTTTCCAGTAAAGCTGTTTTCAGACAGTTGAGAAACCAAACAAGCCAATCCGTAATATCGTTGTTGTGTTGCGTTTTTTTAAGAACAGCGTAATAATCGTTTCGCTCCGCCAGAATTTGTTTTGAAAGACTGTAAAAACGCTCCTTACTGCTTTCGCTTCGGGCTAGCATTCTGTCTGAAATAGCCCGCGCAATTCGTCCGTTTCCGTCGTCGAAGGGATGAATAATTATAAACCAAAAATGGGCAATAGCGGCTTTTAATACCGGATCAATCTGAATGGTGTCGTCATTAAACCAATCCAAAAACAGCTTCATTTCCTTTTCTACATCCGTTGCCGCCACAGCTTCGTAGTGCACTTTTTCTTTACCCATCGCACCCGAAACAATCTGCATTTCTTCCGTTCGATAGCGAGCCACTGTAATTTTGTGCATACCGCTATATCCGGTAGGGAAAAGCGCTGCATGCCACCCGAATAGACGATCTTCTGTGAGGGGTTCTGAATAATTTTGAGTTGCGTCCAGCATCATTTCCACTACGCCTTCCACATCGCGGGGTGAAGTAACTAACCCTGCTGTGTTTATGCCCAGCCTTCGGGCAACGGAAGAGCGAACCTGTTCGTAATTTAACGTTTCGCCCTCTATTTCTGAAGATTTCAGCACATCCAGCGTAAGCATCTCCAGCTTCTTTTCTTCTTTTGACGAAAAACCAAGGGAATGGATCTGTCCCAACATTTTGCCTTGCAAAAGACGGACATCACCTAATACGGCACTTACAATAGCGTTATCCCACACAAAATCGGTCCAGTTTTCTTTTTGATAAATGTATTTTGACATGGTTTAATTCTTTTGCGGCAAATATACAACTTATTCACCGCATATTTGCGGTAAATAGCAACTTTTTTCACCGCATATCATTTGCTGTGATGTGTTTTACTGAATTTTACTACTTTTGCATCATGCATCACTTCCTGAAAATATTAAAGGCCGAACTTAAAAACAGCTATTCCGATAGTGAAATTCGCACGTTCGGCATGCTGATACTCGAAAAAATAACCGGCTTTTCGCGTACCCAACTGTTGGTAAATAAAGAATTCAGGTTAAATAATGAGCAAAATCAACTTGCCAGCCAATACCTTGAGCGATTGAAAAACCACGAACCCATTCAATATATACTGGGTGAAACGGAGTTTTGCGGACTGAAATTCAAAGTCAATCCCGGCGTGTTGATACCGCGACCGGAAACGGAAGAACTGGTGGAGTGGATTTTAACTGACCTGCCCCCTAACCCCCTAAAGGGGGAAGAAAATCCCCCCTTTGGGGGGTGGGGGGGCTTCCTGGATATTGGCACCGGCAGTGGATGCATTGCTGTTTCATTAAAAAAGAAATTTCCATCAGCAACGGTTTCGGCCATGGATATCTCGGCTGAAGCACTGGAAGTGGCCAGCCAAAATACCGCTCTCAATCAGGTGGATGTTGAATTTATTCAGGATGACATTCTCAATCCCGTACCAACAGACAGAAAGTGGGAGGTCATTGTCAGCAATCCACCCTACATTCCCGCATCCGAACACAGTGAAATGGACCGAAATGTAACCGACTACGAGCCGCACCTGGCGCTGTTTGTCAGCAACGATGACCCGCTTATTTTCTATCGCAAAATTGCCGGATTTGCTTTATCTCACCTCACTACCGGCGGTCACCTTTATTTCGAAATACACCAAAACCTGGCTTATGAATGCAAACAGCTCCTCGAAGAAATCGGATTTACCAACGTGGAAATTCGAAGGGACTTGTCGGGAAATGAGCGGATGGTGAGAGGGGAGCTGCCGGGGTAGATTTATTCCTGCCGGAAAATTTTTCATTCAAATCCTTGCCATTGTTGGTTTAGAGTTTAACCTGTATCAGCATAAAATTTACATGATTTTTTTTTTTCGTGCGTTGCACCGGTGGATTTGTTGTCTTATATTTGTTTTTTAATGACAAATTTTTTAAGTAGTTGTAAATAAGGCAGTTTTTTCAAATTTCATATTCCATAAATACTGATATATATTTTTTTTTCAGAAAAATCACTATTAACCATTAATGATTATCCGTAAAGTGTACAGAAGAAATACTTTTCTGCCCCCAACCCTCCCGAAATATATTCGGGACAAGCTCTGAAGGG
>CALMZF010000142.1 GCA_937870645.1 uncultured Paludibacter sp.
CCGAACATTCGGGAGGAGACTACTCCAAACCGGGTACAGATGAAGTGTATAGGCAAATAAAAAACAAGGAAACAGGAGATTATGCGGTTTTTGCGGAAACTCCCGTATGCAGTCAATGTAAAAATACAAAAATATTGCAGAACTTATGAAATTAGAAGATTTTGGATACAATGACAAACTCCGGAAATTTAGCGTTGAGAATAAGCTTTCGGACTTTGAGATTGGCAGAGTCATTGCCGAACATAAGGAAAGATATATTGTAAAAACCGAAAACGGTGAATATGAAGCCGAAATAACCGGAAATTTACGATTTACAGCTAAAAGCCGTATAGATTTCCCTGCTGTTGGCCATTGGGTTGCTTTAACAACGTATAATGCTGAATTTCCGGTCATCCATAAAATACTACCGCGACAATCAATGATTACAAGACAAGCCGTTGGTCAATTTGGAGAGATACAAATAATAGCAACCAATATTGATTATGCATTTCTGATCCAGGCTGTTGACAGGGACTTTAATATCAACAGACTGGAGAGATACCTCACCATTTGTTATTCAGCAAAAGTGAAACCAATAATTGTACTGACGAAAACAGATTTAATAGATCAACAAAAGATAGCTGAAATTACTGACAGTATTAAGCAACGGATTAAAGACGTAGCAGTTTTTGCAATCAGTAACGAAACTCAGGATGGATACGAAGCGCTTAAAATGAATATTGAAAAAGGTAAAACCTACTGTATGCTTGGTTCTTCAGGAGTGGGAAAGTCAACGTTGTTGAATAATCTTTCAGGGAAAACGTTAATGAGAACGGATTCGATTAGCGTAAGTACCAATAAAGGAAGACACATCACAAGTCACCGGGAATTAATTGTTCTTGAAAGCGGTGGTATTCTTGTTGACAATCCGGGAATGCGCGAAGTAGGAATTGCAGATACTTCAAGCGGATTGGAAACAACTTTTGACAGAATTATCCGCCTTTCGCAAAATTGTAAATTTAAGGATTGTACGCACACAAAAGAAGTAGGTTGTTCGGTAATTGAAGCAGTTGAAAATGGGGAAATTGACAAAAAATCCTACGAAAACTACCTGAAAATGGAGCGGGAAAATGCACATTTTGAATCAACCATTGAAGAGAAACGGAAAAAGGATAAAGAGTTTGGTAAAGTGATTAAAAACTACAAAAAAGAGATGAAGAAAAATAAGTTCTGATCCCGAAATCAGAGCCACGATAATATTCGGAAATTAGAAATAATACCAAACTCTGCCCACTATTTCAAATCTTTCCCTACTTCATCCAACGTCAATGTTTTCTCCACCCTGTATTTGCCGTTGATTTTTTTCACCGTGCAGCATTCGTTGTAGTGGTCGTGTTCGAAGAACAGGATTTGTTGTTTCTCCACAGCTTCATCCAGCATTGTCACTTTATCCTCCATGGAGGTAATCGGGTAAGTGTCGTATGCCGACACCCAGGCTACAGGCAACGAAGCCATAATCGGGATTACGTCACCGGCGAATACCAGTGTTTTATCGCCCAAATTAAAATGGGGTGATATCTGCCCCACCGTATGTCCGTGGTATAGCCTGAGTTCCACTTCGTCACAAAGCAGCATATCTTCCGAAACTAATCTCAGAGAGCCGGCTTCATGAACCGGTAGCATATTTTCCCTGAAATACGAGTCGCCTTCCCGCACATTCGGGTTCAGGAAATTTTCCCATTGTGCTTTTCCCACCCAGTATTCTGCATTGGGGAAAGTAAGAACAACTTCAGATTTATCGTCATTAAACCGGGTGCAGGTTCCGCAGTGGTCGAAATGCAGATGCGTCAAAATGACATCGGTTACATCGGCACAACTGTAGCCCAGCTTGTTCAGTTCCGTTTCAAAATTGATGATGCCTTTGAAATGATAGTATTTCAGGTTGTCGAGTTGTTTCTCCCCGGTTCCGGTGTCCACCAGTATCAGCCTGTCGCCGGTATCCACCAGCAGGCAGCGCATGGCCAGTATGCAGAAGTTTTCTTCGTTGCAGGGATATCTTTTTTGCCACACCCGCTTGGGCACCACACCGAACATAGCTCCGCCGTCGGCAAGGAATGTACCGGTTTCAATTTTGTACAATTTCATCTTTTTGTTGTCCTCGTTTAGCAATTTCTTACTACATTTGCAGTTACATTAGTAATTCCTGACAAAAATACAAAAATAATCGGTATGCAGCGAGTCCATTTTATTGCTATTGGTGGGGAAGCCATGCACAACCTGGCTATTGCACTGAGTAAGAAAAATGAATATGAAGTGACCGGATCGGATATTGAGATTTTCGAACCGTCGTACAGTCGCCTCAAAGAAAACGGACTATTGCCCCGTGAAATGGGTTGGTTTCCCGAAAGGATTCATAAAAATCTGAATGCTGTCATACTGGGAATGCACGCTGCAGAGGATAATCCCGAACTTATCCGCGCCAAAGAACTCGGTATTCATATTTACTCCTTTCCCGAATACCTCTTTCAGCAGACCCGCAGTAAAACGCGCATTGTGGTCGGTGGAAGTCATGGGAAAACGACTACTACAGCCATGATTCTGTATGTGTTGAAAAAATGCAAAATTAAAGCAGACTATATTGTGGGGGAGCAGATAGAAGGTTACGATGAAAGGATTAAACTTTCCTTCGAATCGCGTATTGCAGTGTTCGAAGGCGATGAGTACCTCACTTCCATGTTCGACCGGCGACCGAAGTTTCATCTGTATAAACCTCATATTGCCATACTCACCGGTATCGCCTGGAATCACATCCATGTTTTCCCCACTTTAGAGATTTATGTGGATCAGTTCCGCCAATTTTTAAGTACGCTGGAAACTCAGGCAAGATTGATTTATTTTGCAGGCGATGAAAACCTGAAAATGCTGACCGATGAAGCCGAAAATACACGGCGCGATGTGGTATCTTTTCCATACAACACGCCCAAATATGAGACCAGGGACGGAGTAACCTACGTGAAAACCCGCAAAGGGGAAGTTCCCCTGAGAATATTCGGTGAACATAACCTGCAAAATCTGGAAGCAGCTCATCTGGCTTGTCGTCAGATTGGTGTAACCGATGATCATTTCTACGAAGCCATTGCCGACTTTCCGGGAGTATCCGGCCACATGCAGAAAATAGTGGACAAATCCGGAAAAACGGCTTTCAGAGATTTTGCCAATTCGCCTTCCAGGCTAAGGGCAACGGTCAATTCTGCCCGTAAGCAGTATCCCGACCGAAAGTTGGTGGCTTGTATGGAACTGCACACAT
>CALMZF010000143.1 GCA_937870645.1 uncultured Paludibacter sp.
CAATTGGTTCCAGTGTAGAACTTCGAAGTAAAAAAGATTTAATCGATGATTTTATTACCAGTTTAACTCCAACAGCCGATGTGGATGAAAACTGGCAATCATTTGTCGAAAAGAAAAAAACTGAAGAACTGGATAAAATCATTTCCGAAGAAAATCTAAACAAGGAGGAAACATTCAAATATATCGACAATGCTTTTCGGGATGGTTATGTACAGGAAACCGGCACAGCATTAACCAAAGTGCTCCCACCTGTATCACGTTTTACACCTACGGGCGACAGAGCCAAAAAGCGGGAAACAGTGATTGAAAAAATCAAAGATTTCTTTAACCGTTTTTTTGATATAATAAGCCGGAAGCATGAAAATACAACTCCGCAAGCGATTATAGCCGAAGAAAATTCAGAAGAATCGAATGAAATAGATGAGGCAACCATTCATAATGCTAAAAAAGTAGCAGATATCAAAAGCACTAAAAATGAAATGATTGAAAGGCCCGATACAACAAACGAATCTAAACAAAAACTCAACATGGAAAAATATCAACACCCAAATTCAGACACGAATGTTGTGGATGATTTATTTCGGAACAGCCCTAATTATTTCCGGTTTGAGCATAAGAACGAAACTCCCGCCAAAGAAAATTCTTTATATCTCACTATTACACAACAATGGTTTGATGAAATAGTATCGGGAAGAAAAACGGTAGAATATCGCCAAATAAAAGATACAACCCTGGGTAGGTATTTTGAAATTCCTAAAAAGAAAAATGATACTTTCATAATTAATGCTTTGCTTCCTGAGGATGCACTAATGGATATTGATGCATATAATAATGGAATTTTCTGTATAGTTCCGAAAGAATACCAATATATTCGGCTGGCTGTGGGTTACAATAAAGATCGTGATACGGCTGTCGTTCGGCTTAAAGGAGCGTGTATTATGCCCGACAGATTAATTGATGGTCGTATTTATAAATTTAACGATGTGGAGATTGAAGGAGCAGAAACAATGTCGGAAGAGGAATATATCCATGCTACTTACAACGAAAACGGAGAATTTTGTCACTGGACAATCGGCTTTGAATTAGGGGAGATAGTAGAAATAAATAAAAAATAGCTTGTAAAGAAAAACCAGACATAGCATGTCCTCTGTTCGTCGGAGTTGAAACTATGTCAAAGTTTACTACGGCAAGCACAGTCACTGCTTCAGGACACTATATAGAAAACAACTTAAAGTCTGGAACGACAAACAGCTACATAGCGGTTTAATCCGCATTATGAATTCAAATAATCTTGTAACATCGGGCCATTGCCGTTTCATTAACCGCAATATCCTGAAAACGTTGGATTTAATGTTGGTAAAACGTTGGCGAAACAGCAGGGCAAAGTATTTTTCACGTTCATATTCACCTCATTCCCCGTTACACAGGAGATGTGCCCAATCCCCGCGTTGGCGTGCGGGGTGTCATACCGCATAAACAGGGATATTTATGGTGCAGACTACATGCCCGATCTGCCTGAACAGAAACCGGATAATGGATCAAAAACTTGATAATAGAATAGTTACAAATATAAATCATCCTCCCTCAATATCGGGCAATTTTTCAACCTGCTGAAAAGGAAGATACCGGTGAGGGACATAAACAAATTACAATGAAATCTTTTGCAAGCGATAACTATTCGGGTATGCATCCCGATATTATGAATGCCATCCTGGAGGCGAATAATCATCATGCCATTTCGTATGGCGATGATACAATTACCGAAGAGACCAACCGGCTTTTTGAGAAAATATTCGGTGAAGTGAAAGTGCTCTATGCATTCAATGGAACAGGCGCCAATGTGGTAGCGCTTAAATGTTGCACATTGCCCTTTCAATCGGTGATATGTGCCGAAACGGCTCACATACAGGTAGATGAGTGCGGCGCTCCCACCCAAAGCATCGGTTGCTCGCTGGTGGCACTACCCACACCCGATGGAAAGCTCACTCCCGAACTCATCCGGCCGGAACTAAAACACCGAGGTAATCTGCACCACACACAACCCAAAGTGATTTCAATTAGTCAGACTACCGAACTGGGAACCATTTACAGCCCCGATGAATTGAAAGCGCTGAGCAATTTTGCACACGAAAATGACCTGTACCTGCATGTGGATGGTGCGCGTATATCCAATGCTGTAGCCGCTCTTGGCTGCAGCCTGAAAGAAGCCACAGTGGATTGCGGCATTGACATCATGAGTTTTGGTGGAACTAAAAATGGATTAATGATCGGTGAAGCCATTTTGATTTTCAACAAAGAATTGTGGCAACATGCACCTTATCTGCACAAACAATCGGCTCAGCTTTTCTCCAAAAACCGGTTTATTGCAGCACAATTCAAAGCCCTGCTCGAAAATGAATTGTGGCGCACCATGGCGCTTCATTCCAACAAGATGGCTCAGCTGCTGAAAAATGAAATCAAAGATATAAAAGGTGTAATCCTTACACAAGATGTTCAGGCCAACTCGCTTTTTGTTATTATTCCGGCTCATGCTGTAGAGCCACTACGAGAAGCATATCGCTTTTACGACTGGAATACCGCAACCGGTGAACTGCGCTGGATGTGTTCGTTTGACACTACAGAAGAGGATGTTCTCAATTTTGTGACCACTTTAAAAAGCCTTTTGTAAACAAAACATATCCCTAATACATTATATTCCAAACTTAAAGCAAAAAAAACCAACATATGATTACCAAAGAACTGGAAAAATATATATCGACAATTCCAAAAACGGAGCTTCATCTCCACATTGAAGGTTCGTTTGAGCCTGAACTGATGTTTGAAATTGCTCAGCGCAATCAGGTAAACATCAAATTCAAAACTGTAGAAGAACTTAGACAAGCCTACGAGTTTGGTAACTTGCAGGATTTTCTGGACATATACTATGATGGTGCCAATGTATTGCTACACGAACAGGATTTCTACGACCTGACCATGGCTTATTTCCGGAAATGTAAACAGGATAACGTGGTACATACCGAGATATTTGCCGATCCTCAGACCCATTTATCGCGGGGTGTAAGCATGAAAACCATAATCGACGGCATTACGCGTGCCCGCCGGGATGCCGAGCGCGAATTTGGCATCAGTTCATATCTCATTATCTGCTTTCTGCGCCATCTGGATGAAAATTCAGCTATTGAAATGTTCGAAGAAGCCCTGCAATTCAGGGATAAAATCATAGGTGTGGGACTGGATTCATCGGAAGTGGGCAATCATCCCGAAAAATTCAAACGGGTATTTGCCCGGGCTCGGGAAGAAAACTTCAGGCTGGTGGCTCATGCCGGCGAAGAAGGACCTTCCGATTATATTTGGGGAGCTCTCAGGGAATTGAATGTAAGCCGGATTGACCACGGTATACGGTGTATGGGCGACGAAGAGTTGGTGGAATATCTGGCGGAAAATCAGATACCGCTCACCGTGTGTCCACTTTCCAACCTCAAGCTGCAGGTGGTAAAAAGTCTGACACACCACCCGCTCAAAGAGATGCTTGACAACGGGCTGCTGGCAATGGTCAATTCCGATGATCCGGCCTATTTCGGGGGCTATGTGAATGAAAACATGCTGCAAACTGCCGATGCGCTCAATCTGTCGGAGAACGATATTCTGCAACTGGCCAAAAATTCTTTCATTGCATCCTTTCTACCCGACGAAGAAAAAGAAAAATGGTTGACGGAACTGGATAATTTTCGAATTTCCAATTGAGAA
>CALMZF010000144.1 GCA_937870645.1 uncultured Paludibacter sp.
TTGTCAATCAGTACGGCGGTTAATACTCACCGGGCCTTCTCAAAGAATATATTTGGTTGTTTAAGTAATTCATAAAAAAAACTTCTCTACTGGTCAGGTAGAGAAGTTTTTTTTGAAAGAATTGTGATTTTTTTTTGATTAGAGATATTTAAGTTTACTTAGATTGGTTCTGTTTTCTAATTCGAAATTTTTCTCAATTCCCTCTCCACTGGTCAGATGGAGAAGGATATTAAGAAGGATTGTTGATTTTTTTCTATTAGACTAATTGTTATCTTAGATTGGTTTTTTTATTTATTTGTATTTCTGCTTGTTATAAAAAAGTCAGAAAGAATTCCGTTTAATGATTTTGGTTTTCAGAAAGGTCTGAACCATTCCTTTTTTTAGAATAAAATCAGCGGCCAATCTGCCCATTTCCTCCCAGTCAATACTTATACTGGAGATGCCGTCATCAATTATTTCGTAAAAAGACATATCGTTATAAGCCAGTAACCCTGCATCTTTCCCGAATTTGAGCTTTGTCTGCCTGCTTTGTTTGATTATATCTACCACGTCTTCCTGTTTTATTACTAAATAAAAACAAGATTGTTCGAGAGTAGTCTCATCAATTTTTTCTCTGAATTCACCTTTAAAATTATGGTCTTTACAAAATTTAAGAAACCACTCTTTACTGCTTCTTGGATGTTTGTGCGATTTGTTGATTATAAATACCAACTTTTCGTATTTTTTCAAATCATCGTTGATGCTAACAAGAGCCTCATATAAACTTTCATCAAAGTTTTGGCAGATGTAGGAATACCCTTCCTTGTCAAATTTTCCGAAATCGAGCAATAATAACTTCTTTGGATCGACTTTTTCGAGTACTTGTGAAAATTCATCATTTTTATAGTTCATGATAAGATACTGCGTGTATCTTCCCACAGAATTTGCAACTATTGCATTGAATAATTTTTCGTTGTACTGGTGAAACCATAAATCGACTTTTATGGTCTCCGGGAGACGTTTTACAATACTCTTGTAAATTACGTCCTTGAAAGGAGTATACTCATCGAGTAAAAGCAATACTGTGGAACTTTGACTGGCCACGTAATAACTTTTTCCCTGCAACGAATCAACCATGCCCCTTTCTTTCAACTCGAGAAATGCCTTAAATACCGTATCTCTCGACACATTATATTTTCGGGTCAGCTCATTAATGGATGGTAACTTTTCACCAACCATGTACTCGCGAACAATTATCAATTGGGAGAGATAATCTGCCAGCTGATTAACTTTTGTACTTTTATTGTCAAAAATAAATGTCATTGAAAAAAGTCTAACTGTTCTGTGCTGTGCTGATGCAAAGATAAGGCGTAATTTATAAAATATAAATTATTTTATTATGTTATTCAGCATATTTATCAGGTTAATTTGTAAATATACTGTTAAATATCAATATAAAATTGGTATTTGGCGAATATTATAATAAAATGAATTTTATTTAATAAAATAATTAAATAACAAACTGAAGGCGAGTAAATATCGGAATGACTTTATTCCTGCAACCGCTTAATAATACTGTAGGATTGATAAATGCCTAATTCACCCGATTTGCTTAAATCCCTGGTGGCATTTTTTTTATCATTCAGATACAAATGGGAAATTCCCCGGTTGTAATAGGATTCTGCAAAGTCAGGATCAATTTCAATGGCTTTGGAATAGGAGGAGACTGCCGATTTGAAATTTTTCATCGATCTGTAAAGATTACCCTTATTAAAATACGCAAAAGAGAAATCGGGGGTTAAGTCAATGGTTTTGTCGTAATCACGCAAAATCAGCTCGTACTGAATTTTGGTATTTTCGTCACCGACCGGAACTACACTCACCTTATTTTTGGTCTCCTGAGTATATTCCGATTGATTTATGGATTGATATTCCAATTGTTTGAACCTCAGATTGGCACGTGTGAAATATGCCAATGCAAAATTTGACCGTAGCTCTATAGCTTTGTTCAGATCGTCAATGGCACTCGTATAATCCTGAACCAACGAAAATTCCAGTGCGCGGAAAAAATAGAGTTCAGAGTTGTCTGCGGTATTTTTAAGTTGTTCCGTCAGCCTGTTGATAGCTGCAAAGTGGGTGTTTATTTGTTCTGCTGACTGGACAACCATATCATTCGCAATTTTGAGTGACGACATGGAGGTGTTTTCACCATTGAATTTTGAAATCAGGGGATGATAAGTATTTGTTCTGCTTGTTTCAGCATTTGGGGCGTTATAAGTCAGTTCAAAATTTCGCTCATCTTTAAGATTTGCAACGCTATTCTGTATCTCACCCCGAACCCCTTCGCCGTATTTGTTTTCATATTTTCGCTCACCGGCATTGTTAGCTGTAAATTTTTCAACCAGATTGACCGGCTTAATCAGTTCATTGACAGGAGTTTCTTTGGCTATCTGATTTTTGGCAACCAGATTTTGTTTACGTTTATAGTAATCTTTATTGTTAACGATTTCTGAAGCCAGATTTCGGTACTGATTGGCTTCCTTTTTCCTTCCCAGACCTTGTTTTGCATCGGCTATACCTAAATAGGCAGGTACAAAAAAGGGATATTTTTTGAGTATAACGTTGAAATCGCGGATGGCTGAGGTCATGTCACCCACTTTAAGTTCCAGATAGGCTTTTTGAAGGCGTGCTTCATAATTGGTGCTGTCGGCTGCGACCACTTTATCGAGATCACCGATGGCATTATTGCTGTCACCCAGATTGGCACGCAACAATCCGCGATTGTAATAAGCCAGAGTACTTTTGGGATCAAGCCTGATAGCTTCGTTGTAATCACTCAGTGCCTGATTGAATTTATTGCGCTGTACATTGAGAATTCCCCGATTAATATAGTCGCCGGAATAGGACGATTTATAAGCTACAGCTTTATTATAATCCTCAAATGCACTTTTTTCATCTTTTTGCAGCATTTTTATCAGTGCCCTGATGCTGTAACCCGTGGCATTGGTACTGTCTGAAATGATAAATTTGTCGAGCGATACCAACGCAGCCACTGTGTCTTTCATGGCCAACTGAATGCGTCCGATTTCATAATCGATACCACGGGCTTTGGGATTCAGTTTTCGATACAGGTTCAAATCGTCAATTGCACCTTCGGGGTCGTTATTTTTTTCTCGTACTTCGCCCCGGTTGGCAATAATATCGGTATTTTCGGGGCTAAATTCTAGTGCTTTATTGAAATCAACGATGGCTTCCTGAAATTTATTGATATTTTTTCGGGCAAAACCCCGTGCATAATAGGCTTGTGGAACAAAAGGATTTCTTTCAATCGCCTCCGTACAGTCCTGTTCGGCTCCGGTATAGTCGCCTAGACTGATTTTGGCAATACCCCGATAGATGTAGGGTTCGGCCAGATATGGTTTTATCTTTATCACCTGATTGAAATATTGAATAGAGAGGACATAATCCTCAAACTGAAGTGCATTTTTCCCAATATTCATTATTCGGTCAGTATTCCACTGACCGGATGAAAACTGTGCACACAGCAGCAACAGGAGGGTATAAAATATCTTTTTCAATAAATTATTTATTTAAGACAGAATATTCTTATTACGGCTTATTCGCAAGCTTCATTGGGATTAAAATCATCGGGCACATCAAACTGATCGGTGGGACGGTAGCCCAATTGTGGATTGGCAAGTACTTTTTTCATGTATATAGCCCATATAGGCAATGCCATACTTGCGCCCTGTCCCTGCGCCATTCCGT
>CALMZF010000145.1 GCA_937870645.1 uncultured Paludibacter sp.
CACCACCGAGCGGGCCCGAATTTTTACGGGTAATATCAACTTCAACACCTTTTTTCGTTAAAGCTTCCTCAATTAATTTTCCGGTGGTACCGGTACATATCAGTTTGTGTTTTGACAGCATACTTGCATTGTATATTGCCCATTCCACCATATCGGCTTTTCGGGCATCGTGAGCCACCAAAGCAATAGTTAGTTTCTTTTTCATTGTTTCGTTCATTTAGTTTAAAATTTATATATTTGCCCCCTAACCCCCTAAAGGGGGAATATTGAGCGTCTATCATTTGTTGTGAGTTTTTTAATCATGCCCGTGTGTGTCAAAATTATTTTACTTGGATATGTGTGTTTCATCTTGTTTTGTTCGTGTTTCTTATAAATGCTTCTTTATATCATTTATTGTTCGCACATTTTTTTGTTAGCAATCTTGATTATACTTTTAGATAATAACAATCTCTGACAATTATTGTTCCAAATGTCAGAATTCGGGAAATATCGGACAAATAGGCAGAAAAAAAACGGGCTTACCTCAAATAAGGCAAGTCCGTTTTTCTTTTTTTTGAAGTCTCCCCTTTAGGGAAATTTAGAAGGGCTCTTATTCTTCCAGCAAAATATCCATAATTGTACAAGCTGCTTTGGCTACTGAGGTTCCCGGGCCAAAAATAGCCGCTACACCTGCTTTGTAGAGGAAGTCATAGTCCTGAGCCGGGATAACACCACCTGCAATTACGATGATATCTTCACGTCCATATTTCTTCAATTCTTCCATCACCTGCGGGATCAGCGTTTTGTGACCGGCAGCAAGTGAAGAAACTCCGAAAACATGAACATCATTTTCAATTGCCTGTTTTGCCGCTTCGGCCGGTGTCTGGAACAAGGGTCCCATATCAACGTCGAAGCCGCAGTCGGCGTAACCGGTAGCTACAACTTTTGCACCACGGTCGTGTCCGTCCTGACCCATTTTTGCAATCATAATACGGGGACGACGTCCTTCTTTTTTGGCAAATTTTTCTGCCACCTCGGAGCCACTTTTGAGGTCGGGGTCTTTTTGGGTTTCGGGTAAATCCCCGCTTGAAATTTTTCTAAGGGTTGCTTTATCACCCCCTGCCACTACTTCGCAGGCATCTGAGATTTCGCCGAGACTTGCGCGAACACGGGCTGCTTCCACGGCCAGTTCAAGAAGATTGCCTTCTCCTGTACGGGCACATTCAGTGATTGCATCCAGCGCTTTTTTCACATCCGCTTCATTCCGGTTGGCACGCAATTGTTTCAGACGTTCAATCTGCTGAATGCGTACTGCCGTATTATCCACTTCCAGAATATCAATCGGATCTTCTTTTTCGAGACGAAACTCGTTCACACCGATGATTTTTTGTGCTCCACTATCAATGCGAGCCTGGGTACGGGCTGCCGCTTCTTCAATACGCATTTTTGGAATTCCGGTTTCGATAGCTGCTGCCATACCACCAAGTTTCTCAACTTCTTCAATCAATGCCCAGGCTTTTTCTGCCAGTTCGTTTGTCAGACTTTCCACATAATAGGAACCTGCCCATGGATCGACTTCGCGGGTGATATCAGTTTCCTGCTGGATATAAATCTGCGTATTACGGGCAATACGTGCCGAGAAATCGGTTGGCAACGCAATGGCTTCGTCCAGCGCATTGGTATGAAGTGACTGTGTATGACCGAGAGCTGCTCCCATTGCTTCAATACAGGTACGACCCACATTATTGAACGGATCCTGTTCGGTAAGCGACCAGCCGGAAGTTTGCGAGTGAGTACGCAATGCCAGTGATTTTGGGTTTTTAGGATTGAACTGTTTTACAATTTTAGCCCAAAGCATACGTGCTGCACGCATTTTGGCAATTTCCATAAAGTGGTTCATTCCGATAGCCCAGAAGAATGACAAACGCGGGGCGAACGCATCGATATCCATTCCGGCATTCACACCGGCACGGAGATATTCAAGTCCGTCGGCAAGCGTATAGGCAAGTTCAATATCGGCTGTTGCACCGGCTTCCTGCATGTGGTAACCTGAAATGGAAATGGAATTGAACTTAGGCATATTTTTGGATGTATATTCAAAAATATCAGCAATAATTTTCATGGAGAATTTTGGTGGATAAATATATGTATTACGCACCATAAATTCTTTCAGAATATCATTCTGAATAGTTCCTGCCATTTCTTCGAGTTTTGCACCCTGTTCCAAACCTGCATTGATGTAGAATGCCAGCACAGGAAGTACAGCGCCATTCATTGTCATGGAAACAGACATTTTATTCAATGGAATACCATCAAACAAAACTTTCATATCTTCAACCGAGCAGATGGATACACCTGCTTTTCCTACATCGCCCACAACGCGTTCGTGATCGGCATCGTAACCGCGGTGTGTCGCCAGGTCAAAGGCAACGGAAAGTCCCTTCTGACCGGCTGCCAGATTGCGGCGATAGAAAGCGTTACTTTCTTCGGCGGTAGAAAAACCTGCATACTGACGAATAGTCCAGGGCTGCATTACATACATGGAGCTGTACGGACCACGCAGAAATGGCGCTACTCCGGCAGCATAATTGAGATGATCCATGCCGGAAAGGTCATCTTTCGTATAAGATGGCTTTACGGCAATGAGTTCCGGTGTCAGCCAGCTACCTTCGGCTTCGGGTGCCACTGCACCTGCCTTAAAATCGTTGATATTGATATCCTTAAAATTTGGTTTCATATTATTCTAGATTAAAGATTAAAGAACAAAGATAAAAGACCGATAATAAGGTCATGATTTTTCGTTCTTAATCCAATTATTTTTAAATCCTGTTATCATTTTTTGAAGTTCAATGATTTTATTCTGAATACTCTCAAAATTCATTGAATGAATATATTTTTTATTTAATGCTTTGTTTCCGTTTCCCGGGTTTTACATAATCGGGAACAGAATGAAAACCGCCACATCCCATACAGCATGTGATATAACCAGTGGTACAAGATTTTTGCTGTATCTGTACATCAATCCCCAGAAAATACCGCAAATCAAAGCCGCCATTACCAGCATAAAATTAAATGACCAGATATGCACCAGTGCATAAATGAGTGTGGTAATGATAAAGGCTTTCCATTCTCCGTATTTTCCGATTAACCTATCCTGAACGTAACCACGCCAGAATATTTCTTCGGCCGGACCGATGATAAACAGTAAACCCAATATCAGTAATATTTTATTTTGTCCTTCTTTCATTGCGTAGATGCTGTCGACCTGAGGCCGCGCAAAATCAAAAAGCATTTTAGAAAAGAAGTCGCCCAAATAAAACACCATCCAGAGCACAACGGCTGACAGCAGACCAAAACCAATCGCTTTCCAGTTGAAATTGAACTGATCCAGTATCGACTTGCGTTGTGTCAGACTAATTGTTATCAGAATAGTTGCTGAAATGGCCATCGCAATCCAGAAATTAAAGAACTGGCTTGTCCAGGGTGAGAACATCAAAAACCACAAAAACGCGGCTATAAGTACGGGGATGATTAGTTTTTTCATAGTAAACCTGCAATAAAATTAGACACCGCTAACAAAAGACTGAACATCATAACAAGCTGAGCCGAACGGGCATCCATATCCTTGATTAGTTCCGGTTTATTTACATCTGCCTGACTTATTTGTTTAATATTTTTCATCAATACCGGGAAAGTCAGGAAAACAACTAAACACAGCGGATGGAGAATGCCGAATACAACAGCCATGACAATGATGATGTAAGCTCCTATTCCAAGTATTATATACTGTGAAACAGAATTTTTCACTCCCAGCAGCATTGCCTGTGTTTTGATATTGGCTTCGCCATCGTGTTTGATATCGCGGAGATTGTTGGCATGCAAAATATTTACAATCAGAAATCCGGGTGCTGCACCAATCAACAATAATTTCCAGTTCAGCATATTGGTGGTCACCAGGTAGGCTCCCAACGAAATAAGCAAACCATAGATTATTAAAATGGTGATATCGCCCAGCGCATTGAATTTCAACTTATAGTAAAAATAAGTGCCTATCACTCCGATTGCGCCAATCCACAACAAACTCACCGATGTATTGAACAACAGATACAAGCCGATAATACTTCCGATCACGAGCAATGTCAGCCCGTAATACAGAATTGTACTGGGCTTAAAAACTCCATCGACCAACATACGGCTCGAACCAAATGTTTCGGCTCGGTCC
>CALMZF010000146.1 GCA_937870645.1 uncultured Paludibacter sp.
ACCTCCGGAGCTCTATAATGTTAATCTAATTCATTTTCTACCATACTGTCGCACCGCTGGTGCTGGAAACACAGCCTCGTGGATGCAGTATCAGGATAGAATATTATTGTTACTGAAAATGTAGCCTCGTAGATGCGGCAGTATGGTAGAATATCATTGACGTAACAAATTAAAGCCTCGTAGAGGCGGCAGTATGGTAGTAAATAATTGACGTTGCTAATGAGCAGCGTAGCTGTGATATCCCAGCCTGCTGCTGGCAGGTTTGTAGCACAATGATGGTAAAATTGATTTTTAGGGGCGTAGCCCTGATATCTTAATTCAAAAGGATCAGGTAGCTAAACGGAAGGCCAGCTATGTCTGATTTTGCAACAGGTTTACAAAAAAGCAAATCTTACCCAATGTATTTATCTTTAACAACTAATTTCACAAATGGCACGAATAGAGGCTAGTAAAAGAGAAAATCATCAAACTTTCGCTCTTCAAGTCCCTCTCCCTTTGGAGAGGGATTTAGGGAGAGGCCGTATTACATTTTTACCCGTATATTGCTCATTTCCAATGGCGCGACTTTTGACGGCGGATTGGCTGCTTTCACGTTGAACTGATGAGTTGCGGTGCTGTTCAGGTTAAATGAAGGTAATTTCATCCGGTAAACGGTCCATTTCTCCAACGGTTTTAAGCTATACATCAGCTCCTCTGTATTTCGGTTGAAAAATTTAATGATCAGCTGATTATTGCCTTTTTTTACTGGTAAAACAAGAATTTTCTTCTGGAATTCAACCCCGGGTGTGGGGAAATACGCTGTGATGTACTTCC
Organism: uncultured Paludibacter sp.; assembly: GCA_937870645.1. Lineage (GTDB taxonomy): Bacteria > Bacteroidota > Bacteroidia > Bacteroidales > Paludibacteraceae > UPXZ01. The sequence continues at coordinate 814 of CALMZF010000146.1, forward strand.
CGTTCAATATAATATAAGCCGCACAGCCGCTGCTGATTTCGATGGCTGCATCCTGGTTGGCAGAAGATTGGATTTCCTGCAAAACCAACAGGCTTTCGCGCGACCGAAGTTCCATTTGTTGCCTTTCTCCGTATTTCATTGTTCCAATATTCTTCCATGTCGTATCAATCTCCGGGCTAAGCCGGTTCTCTTCTTCCACATACCCGAAAACCCCTTTTCCTTTTTTCCGGTATTGATTTCCCCATGCGAATGCATTTTTGGTTTTCACTACCGTAGAATCTTGGGGATTTAAGGATGTTTCCATTGTTTTTCCATCGAGGGTCAGCCGGATGTTTTTTCCTTGCTCATTTTCGGTGAAAAATACGGTCGGGGAGAGTTGAGACCCTGATTTACGGAAATGCCAGCCATAACCCGTCAGACTTTTGTAACCGCAATAGTAATCCGCGCTGGAATGACCGAATTCCGGTACGGCATTTTCGGCAGTAAGCAGACCGGTGCTTACGATATCTTTTGGTAGTACGGTAAAGCGATCTTCGAAACTCACTTTCAGCACAGTCACGGGAATATTTTCCGGATTTTCCGGAAGAGAAATTTGTACCGAATTGCTTTTCAGGTTTTGTTGATACCTGCATTTCTCACCCGATGCCAGAACGGAAACATCGGTTATTTTTCCGTTAAATCCATTCAGATCAATTGCCTGATTATCCTTTCTGACAAACAGATACAGGCTGTTATCCCTTGTGGTAATGTCGCCCCACGAAAATGCGTGCGGAAAAGGGTTGGCTTTGGTGGCATAGATGGCTTCGGCATTGGCGTTTGTCCATGCACCCATTTTCAGCAGCACTTCCTTTTCAAATTCCACCACACTTCCATCGCCCCGCGGCCCGATATTGAGCAGGTAATTACCACCCCGGCTGATCACTTTTATCAGGCTTGCAATCTTCTCATTCACTTTGTCCTGCGCATTTCCCCGTTCCTGCCAGGAGCGGTAGCCCCATGTTTCGTCGAACATGGAAGCGGCTGTTTGCCAAGGTACTCCGATTTTGTAATCAGGATACTCATTATCGGCCATCACACTGAAATCCACATAATTATTCCCCAGCCGTCCGCTTATCATGCATTCGGGCTGCAGGCGGTTGACCAGTTCATACAGTCCGCGGCTTTGCTCCGCGGTGAGCGATCCCATATCAAACCAGATTTCCGAGATGGGTCCGTAATTAGTCATGATTTCTTCCACCTGTTTGAGGTTGAACGTGTAATGTTCGGGAGTGAGCGGGTCGGCATTGTGGCTCGAAATGGGGTAGGCCTGTGGAAAATGCCAGTCGATAAGCGAAAAATACACCGCGAAATCAATTCCTCCGCGTTTGCAGGCTTCGGCCAGCTCCTTCATCAAATCCCGCTTGTAAGGTGTGGCATCCACAATGTTAAAATCGGTGTACTTCGACTGATACATGCAAAATCCGTCGTGGTGCTTGGAGGTAAAAACGATGGAGCGCATTCCGGCTTTCTTAGCCAGAGCTACGATGCTGTCGGGGTTCCAGTTTACCGGATTGAACTCCCGGGCTGCATCGGCATACCAGTCGCTGAAAATTCCCGCAAAGGACTGAATTTGTTCGCTGTAACCGCGGGTAACCGGTTTGTCGTCGTACACACCTCCGTATTGTGAATAAAGTCCGAAATGAATAAACAGGGAGAATTTCTGGTCGAGCCATTTCTGTGCGGGTTTTTGCTGTGCCGGCAGAAGCTGGACTGCCACAAGCAACAGGAGTAAGAGACGTGTTTTCATAGCATGACATGTTTATTGAATTCAGTATCACAAAAGTAATTATTTTTATGAAAAATCCGTTAGCACTCTTACAACTCATTTTTTTAAGATAAAAGCAATATTATGTAACTTATTCCATACAAATAATTCAACATAAAAAACGATCAAAAACAAACATATTGAAATATAATTTGTCTGTAAACTGAAAAATACATACATTTGTGCTCCGAAATCAATAATTTATTTTTCTATAAACCAGAACTCATGAATACCGTAACCGAAAAGATCAAAACGTTGTGTGCCGATAAAAATATTTCTGTGGAAGAATTAGCCGAAGGCACAGGACTAACCGTGGAGCAAATTCAGCAAATTCTAAATAGCCAGATCATTCCCTCATTATCTTCACTGATAAAAATAGCGCGTGCACTCGGAGTGCGCCTCGGAACATTCCTCGACGACAGTGAAAACTTCGGACCGGTAGTCAACCGCAGTGCCGATAAACAACAGGCAGCCACGTTTTCGAGCCAGCTCTCAACAGCCAACTCCCATATGGATTTTTTCTCGCTGGCATCGCGCAAGGCAGCCCGCCACATGGAACCGTTTCTTATCGACCTGAAACCATCGGCTGATGGCGAAAAAGTATCCTCTTCGCACGAGGGTGAAGAGTTTCTCTACGTGTTGAGCGGTACGGTGCTGGTGCAGTACGGCAGGGAGCAGTATATCCTCGAACAGGGCGACAGCATTTACTACGATTCGATTGTAGATCACCTCGTTACCACTGCCAACGATCAACCCGCACAAATTCTGGGCATCGTTTATTCTCCTTTCTAAAATGTACGAATGAACACGAATTAAGACGAACCTGCTTGCAGCAGGCAAGTTACACGAATTATAGCGAATTTTGAATTAATTAGTTTTTTCTGACTTCTAACCTCTAACTTCTAATTTCTAATTTCTATCTCGTAACTTGTAACTGGTTTTTTCTTTCTCCCCCTTTAGGGGGCTGGGGGGCTTACAAACTTCAAACTTCTAATTTCTAACTTTATAAATAGATGCAACTTTCCGACCGAACCCTGAGTGACTGGCTCGAACACTGGGCTGCTGAAACTCCCGACAAAGAATATATCGTGTATTCCGACCGTAACCTGCGCTTCACCTGGAAGACCTTCAACGAGCGTGTTGACAATATGGCAAAAGGATTGATAGCCATAGGTGTAAGCCGTGGAACCAACGTGGGTATCTGGGCGCAAAACGTACCCGACTGGCTTACATTTCTCTACGCAACGGCCAAAATTGGTGCGGTGGCAGTTACCGTCAATACCAACTACCAATCGGAAGAAGTTTCGTACCTGCTCAAAAACTCGGATATGCACACCCTGTGTATGACTGACGGAGTGGCCGGAAATAACTATACCGACATTATCTATGAGCTGGTGCCCGAACTGAAAACCACGCAACGCGGTAAATTCAAAAGTGAACGGTTTCCGGAACTGAAAAACGTGGTGTACATCGGTCAGGAAAAATACCGCGGCATGTACAATACGGCCGAAATACTCCTGCTGGGCAATAATGTGGAAAGCGACGAACTGACCCGGCTCCGCAACCTCACCGGTTGCCACGACGTGGTGAATATGCAGTACACCTCCGGCACCACAGGTTTCCCCAAAGGGGTGATGCTCACCCATCACAACATCGCCAACAACGGATACCTCACCGGTGTACACATGAAATTTACCCCGGAAGATAAATGCTGTATCTGTGTACCGCTGTTTCACTGCTTTGGTGTGGTGCTGGCCACCATGTGCTGCCTTACGCATGGCAGTACGCAGGTGATGGTGGAGCGGTTTGATCCGCTCATTACGCTGGCTTCCATCCACAAGGAACGCTGCACGGTGCTTCACGGTGTGCCCACCATGTTTATTGCAGAGCTTAATCATCCAATGTTCAGTCTTTTCGATATGAGTTCGCTCCGTACGGGTATCATGGCCGGAGCACTTTGTCCCATAGAACTGATGCGCCAGGTAAATGAAAAAATGTTTATGGACATCACCAGCGTGTATGGTATGACCGAAACATCGCCCGGCATGACTCAAACCCGCGTGGACGATACCTTTGAGGTGCGATGCACAACGGTAGGGCGTGAATACGAATTTACGGAAGTGAAGGTACTCGATCCCGAAACCGGTCTGGAGTGTCCGGTAGATGTACAGGGCGAAATATGCTGCCGCGGTTACAACGTGATGAAAGGGTATTACAAAAATCCCGAAGCCACAGCACAGGTAATAGATAAGAACGGATTTATGCATTCCGGCGACCTGGGCGTAAAGGACGAAAACGGTAATTACCGCATTACAGGACGTATTAAGGATATGATTATTCGGGGCGGGGAAAATATTTCGCCCAAAGAAGTGGAAGATTATCTGTATAAAATTCCTGAAGTCAGGGATGTGCAGGTAGTTGCGGTGGCTTCACCCAAATACGGCGAAGATGTGGGTGCATTCATTATTCTCAAAGACGGCTGTGAACTGACCCCCGAAGATGTGCGCGATTTCTGCAAAAATCACATCGCCCGGTACAAAATTCCCCGTTATGTGTTCTTTATCAAGCAATTTCCCATGACCGGCAGCGGCAAAATACAGAAATTCCGCCTTCGCGAAATGGCACTGGAAATGTGCCAACAGCAGGGAATTGAAATTGTCTGAAAATAATATGACGGCAGACAATTCCTGGAAAATCTTTCGGGAATTCTTTCGTACTGGCTTTTTGTAGTTTACCTTCAGGTGATTTCAACCCCTGCCGGGCGAAAAAGAAAAGAGACTATATGAAAACTTAATACCTCAGACACAATAAAATTACTTTATTCCCGCTTTTTTATTTCATTTATTGTTTTGTTTCTGTATTTTTGTTTCTTTAATTTGAACATATAAAACCAAAACGATAAATTGAAATTAATTTTATTTATATTCAGGTACTTAATTCATTTTTTCGAATCAAGGAATACGAAAGGTCATGGAGTGCATTCTCCATATCTCTTCAGATTCACGCAGTGCGTGATTTATGAAAAAACACCCTTTTATATCTTTCCTGAAATTGAAAAACTGCGTGCGTCACTCAGGCGTGATCAGCGTCAGCTTCACCTCACCGATTACGGTACGGGCAACCGGACTGTTTCAAAAGTGTGCGATGTGGCGCGCAAATCGCTTAAATCGCCCCGTCAGGCGCAATTGTTGTACAGAATTGTAAATTTCACAAAGGCAAATACGGTTCTGGAACTCGGCACTTCACTCGGAATTACTACATCCTATCTGGCTGCCTCCAATTCGCAGCTACGGTGTATTACCCTCGAAGGTAGTGAAGAACTGGCTGCTGTAGCCCGCGATAATTTTAGAAAGCTGGGGTTGAAAAACATAGAGATAGTGACCGGAAATATCGATCAAACGCTTGATGCGGTATTAAACGGGATTGAAACGCTCGATGTGGTGTTTTTTGATGCCAACCACCGTAAAGAAGCCGTATTACAGTATTTTGAGAAATGCGTAAAACATATCAGCCGCTATTCTGTTTTTATTGTTGATGATATTCACTGGTCGAGAGACATGGAAGATGCCTGGATTGAAATTCAAAATCACCGGGATGTACAATCTACCATTGATCTTTTTGATTGCGGGCTTGTCTTTTTCGATTCGTATCTCAGCAATAAGCACTATAAAATGAAACATTTATGACAAAACTTTATACTAAAACGGGTGACAAAGGGCAAACCGGTCTCATAGGCGGAACGCGGGTCTCAAAAGCCGACATTCGGCTGGAAGCCTACGGAACAGTGGATGAACTGAATGCTCAGATTGGCCTGCTCGTGGCTGAAGACCTGAACCCGGAGCACACCACATTTTTGCAGTTCATCCAGAACCTCCTGTTCACCGTGGGTTCCAATCTGGCTACCGATACCACTAAAACGGGCTACCGTGTGGCATCGGTAATGAAGCACGAATACATCACAGCCATAGAGCAGGAAATAGACCGGTTGGATTCGCAACTTACACCACTGACAAACTTTATCCTTCCCGGAGGCAGCCGCAAGAGTGCCTTGTGTCATGTGTGCCGTACCGTTTCGCGCAGAGCCGAACGGAGAATTATTGAAATGAGTAATGTTTATGAAACAGAAAATAAAATAATTGTTTTTGTGAATCGTTTGTCTGATTATTTCTTTGTACTTTCGCGATACATGCTGATGGAAGATCAAATGCAAGAAATCTTGTGGAAACAACCAAAATAACAAAATAATTATATACTTTTGCACTCCAATTTATAGATTTTAACGATATTAACCTAAAAAGATTTGATTTAGCGTATGTACTGGACATTAGAACTCGCATCAAAAATTGAAGATGCTCCCTGGCCTGCCACAAAGGATGAATTAATTGATTATGCCATCAGATCGGGCGCGCCCCTCGAAGTTATTGAAAACCTTCAGGAAATAGAAGATGAAGGCGAAATTTATGAAACAATCGAAGATATCTGGCCCGATTATCCGAGCAAGGAAGACTTTTTCTTTAATGAAGAAGAGTATTAAACAGCTGATATAGTTGCATATACCCGGTCTGCTTACGCCGTCGCGATATTGACAAATGAAAAACAAAATGGCTTGTTGATACAATTTTTTGAAATCTTTGGAGTTTAATCATTCAGGCATAAAGATTTAAAGAAAAAAGCAGTTCATGACAAATCCTTTTGAAAATAGAAAAACGAAACGCATTGTATTGCTGATATTTTCAATGGCTTGTACACTTCCTGCTTTTTCTCAGTTCGAAGCGCAGTTAAGTCAGTATATGTTTCATCCGGCAACCTACAATCCGGCAGCAATAGCTGAAGGAGGAATGATAAATGTAACCGGACAGCATAAAATTCAGTGGCTGGGAATGCCCGGTGCACCTCAAACAACCTTTTTTACCATCAACGCCCCGTTCAGAGGGAGCAAAACGGTTACTCAGGGATTGGGTATCCGGTTTTTGAATGATAAAATCGGCGCATTTACCAATCAGTCGGCCGGCCTGCAGTATTCTTTCAAAAAGAATATAGGAAAAGGAGTGCTGAGTATGGGTGCAGATCTGGGATTTGTGAGCGTAGGGTTCATTGCCGATAGTGTAAAAAAATCGGATATCAACTCCGAGTATCACGATTTCTCCGGCGATATGACCATACCCACGGCTGATGAAAACGGAATGAACCTGGATATGTCGGTTGGTGCTTTTTATTCGGCTCCGAAATACTATGCGGGTATTTCTTACGTTCATTTAAATGCTCCGGCAGTAAAACTGGGCGAGAAATCGATCTTTCATGTGCGTGGAGGGATGTATCTCACCGGCGGATACGATGCAGCATTTGCCAATCCGAAGCTACTGCTCCGTACATCAACCTTACTCAAAACCGATTATACAACCTGGCAGGCAGAATTGTCCTCGCGCCTTGAATATGATAAAAGATTTTGGGGCGGTTTATCATACCGGTATCAGGATGCAGTAATCGTTTTGGCCGGATTGAATTTAGCCAGCGGATTTACCCTGGGATATGCCTATGAGTTACCCACAGGTAAAATGCTCACAGTGAGTTCCGGATCGCACGAACTGCTTTTGTCATACAGTTTTGCTTTTGATCTGAGTAAAAATAAGAATAAATACAAGAGTATCAGAATATTGTAAAAAATAACTATTAGAATCAATTCCTTATTAATATGTACAAAATAAGAATGAAAAGATTTCTGCCAATTTTATTCGTAGCTTCCCTGTTTGTTTCCTGCAACAAATCAGCCGGAGAGCTCGTTGGTGTAGGTAATACCGGAACATTTCACGAGGCAAATCCTTACGGAATGATTTTCGTGAAAAGGGGGTCGTTTATGATGGGCGCCAATGATCAGTCAGCTTTCAGCGGAGCTAACGACCGATCGATGAATGTAACGGTGGATGCTTTCTGGATGGATGAAACCGAAATTACCAATGATGAGTACAAGCAATTTGTGAACTGGGTGAAAGATTCTATAGCACTCCGCAAACTTGTCATTGCAGGAAAAGATGAGTACAGAAAACAATTCAAAAATCAGAGTGATGATGCTTCGCCGGAAGAAGCCCGCCTGAACTGGAAAGCAAAAATTCCCTGGAATTCGAAAGATGAAGATGTGCGCGAAATCCTGAGTTCCATGTATTACGATGGTAATAATCTGCTGGGTTCACGCAGGCAGATTGACCCAACTAAATTGCAATATAAGTATGAATGGCTCAACACCGACCAGGCAGCGTTACCCGGAAATAAATTTAACGTGAATACCGGTGCATACTACCCGGGAGCCAGGGCACGCGTGGATAGTTCGTACGTGGATGAAAACGGTGTTATTCATAATGTTACCATCACCAAGAAACTCAGATCGCGCCGGGATTTGATATCCAACCGCATTGTGAATGTATATCCCGATACAATCAGCTGGCTGCGCGATTTTCAGTTTGCCTACAACGACCCCAAAATGAAGATGTATTTTTCACATAAGGGTTTTTCGCAATATCCGGTTGTTGGAGTTTCGTGGGAACAGGCGCAGGCTTTCTGCCAGTGGCGTACGAATTATTTCAACAATTCCAATTCGGTGGGAGGACAGGATTACCGCCTTCCTACTGAAGCAGAGTGGGAATTTGCTGCCCGTGGCGGACGTGATTTGTCACTTTATCCCTGGGGTGGTAATTATGTGCGTGACGCAAAAGGATGTTTCCTGGCCAATTTCAAACCCATGCGTGGTAGCTACACCGACGATACGGGTGCTGCAACCATGAAAGTGGGATCATTCGCTCCAAACAATTTCGGTCTGTATGATATGGCAGGCAATGTATCGGAGTGGACTTCAACCGCCTGGGGTGGATCAAGCAATATGGTGGTGTCCGATATGAACCCCAATTATCAGTACAACGCAAAAAATGACGACCCCGACGTACTTAAACGCAAGGTGGTAAAAGGCGGAAGCTGGAAAGACATAGCTTATTATTTGCAGTGTGGAGTGAAAACATACGAATATCAGTACGAAAGCCGCCCTTACATAGGTTTCCGCTGTGTTCGATCCTACAACGGTGAATAAATCAAAATTTCCATGTATAAAAAATCAATCAAATAAAAGTATAAGATGGCACAAGAACACAGCACATTCTACAGAATGTGGAATTCAAACCGTGGCAAGAAAATCATTTCAGCAGCATATAGCTTAGGTGCATCTGTTGTAATCCTCGGTGCTCTGTTTAAAATATTACACTTAGCTGGAGCCAATTATATGCTTATGGCCGGTATGATTACCGAATCGGTTATTTTCGCTTTGGGTATATTTGATACGCCTCACAAAGATTATGATTGGGGGCAGATTTTTGATTTCAAAAATCCTGAAAAGCTAAATCTTATGGCTACTGGAATACAGTCGCCCGGAAGCACCGCTGCTGTTGCACCCGCCAGGCAGGTTGGTCTCAACTATACGGAAGCAATATCGGACGATGAAGTGAAAAAACTGAGCGAAGGAATAAAAAATCTTTCTGCTACTGCCGATAATCTGCAGGTTCTGGCCAATGTAGCAGTCGCTGCCAACGGATTGACTAAGAACATTGAAACAGCTGCGGAAGCTACTGTAAATTTTGCCGGTACGCAGCAAAAACTCAATACTATATCAGAAACGCTGGCTGCTAAATATCAGGGCATTACATCCGAAATGGATGTGATCACCAACACTACAAAAAGCTATGCCGATAAGGTAGCAGAAGTTAATAAAAGTCTGGCGTCCATTAATTCAATCTATGAAATTCAGTTGCGCCACATTCAGTCGCAGACTGAAGGACTGAATCTGCAATCAGAAAATATCCGTACTGTTTCGGGACATCTGGATGATATAACCTCGGATATTCTTAAAATGAAAGAAGCAACAGCACTGACACTGGAAGATAGTCTGAAATATCAGGTCACAACCAAAAAAATTGCCAAACAGGTAGAAGATTTGAATGCCGTTTACGGCAATATGTTGAATGCATTGTCATAAGCAAGTTACAAGTTACAA
>CALMZF010000147.1 GCA_937870645.1 uncultured Paludibacter sp.
TTGGTCTGTTGGGGCATTCTGATGCCGATGTGCTTATTCATGCACTATGCGATGCACTGCTCGGTGCAGCCAGTCTGCGCGATATCGGCTACCATTTCCCCGATACAGCCGGTGAATACAAAAACATTGACAGCAAATTGCTGCTGATGGAAACGATGATTCTTCTGCGTGAAAAAGGGTACGAATTTGAAAATGCCGATTGTACCGTATGTGCTGAAGAGCCAAAACTCAATCCTCACATACCTCAAATGCAGCAAACACTGGCCGGCGTGATGGGCGTGGATGAAGATGATATTTCGATTAAAGCCACCACTTCCGAAAAAATGGGGTTTGTAGGCCGGCGTGAAGGAATTGCCGCTTATGTTTCGGTACTTATCAGTAAACAAAAATAGCACTTCAAGCGTTGTAAAGTTTCAATTTCATTTTCACAGACTCCATTTATCAGAAAATTAGCGGTAAAGTGAAATTGGAACAAACATAAAAAACAAATTAAATTAAAGAAAATGTCAGTATTAGTAGGAAAAAAAGCACCGGCAGTGACCGGTAAAGCCGTAGTAAACGGCAATGATATCGTTGATAATTTTTCACTCGAGCAGTATAAGGGAAAATATGTAGTATTTTTCTTTTATCCTGCAGACTTCACCTTTGTATGTCCCACTGAATTAATAGCATTTCAGGAAAAAATAGAAGAATTTACCTCGCGCAATGCCGTATTGGTGGGCGCTTCTACCGATTCTGAATTTTCACACTGGAAATGGCTTCAAACCCCGCAGAATGCAGGTGGAATTCAGGGTGTGAAATATCCTCTTTTTGCCGATCACAATCTGATGGTCTCCAAAGCGTATGATGTGTTGGCCGGATATGAAGATTATACTGAGGAAGGAGAACCTATTTTTGTGGGTGAAGCTCAGGCTTATCGTGGATTGTTCCTGATCGACAAAGAAGGCATCGTTCGTCATCAGGTGGTGAATGACATGCCACTCGGACGCAGTGTGGAAGAGGTAATCCGTGTACTCGATGCGCTGCAGTTTACCGAAGAATACGGTGAAGTATGTCCCGCCAACTGGAAAAAGGGCGATAAAGCACTCAAAGCAACTCAGGAAGGAATTTCAGATTATCTCTCGCATTAACAGATTAATTTGAATTTATACAAAAAAGACTGTTTCAGATAAACCTTAGACAGTCTTTTTTTGTGTACATTTGCACAAGTCGGATAATTTTATAAAATTTGTAGTTGAAAACAAAGGATAAAAAATATTTTTTCCTTTTAATAATATTTTAATGGAAATGACATGGCTATATGCCTTAGTAAGCACCCTGATTGTTAGTTTGATTTCGTTGACCGGTGTTTTTTTGTTATCATTCAAGACACAGCAGCTTCATCGGGTATTGATATTGCTGGTATGCTTTTCGATAGGAGCTATGCTGGGAAATTCTTTTTTTGAGCTGCTGCCCGAATCTTTTCTTCATAATCCCAATACTACGTTAACCGGATGGTTGGTGATGGGCGGATTTTTGGTTTTTTTTATACTCGAGCAGTTTCTGCACATGCACCAGCATTCCACCCCCGACCAACAAAAATCGGTAAAAACCTACGGATACTTAAGTCTGTATGCAGATTCAATACACAATATTACTGATGGAATTTTAATCGGAGCTGCGTGGATGTTTACTCCCGAAATAGGAATTGCAACCACTGTAGCCATCCTTTTACATGAAATTCCACAAGAAATCAGTGATTTTGGTATATTGCTGCAGGCCGGTTTCTCCAAACGTAAGGCCTTGTTGTTCAATTTTTATGCTGCCTGTACAGCCATTCTGGGAACTGTAGTTACCCTCTTAGTGGGCGAAAAAGTGGAACATCTTTCCATTTATATACTTCCGGTAGCGGCTGGCGGATTTATTTATCTTGCTGCAGCAAGCCTGCTGCCCGAAATTTTGAAAGAAACCAACAAACGAAATTTTTTAGTACATTTATCCTTTATATTACTGGGATTGATATTCATGTATTTATTCAGTATTCACGGAGGACATCAACATTAATTTGCGTATGAAACGAGCATGAATACATATATTCACCGAAGTAGATGAAAATCTGACATGCGAGTTCCATGTGACCTTTAAAAAACAATTATTTACACATGAAAAAACATCTGATAATGATCCTTTTCCTCGTTGCCGGATTGCCTGTGACTGCTTTCGGCCAGGAGCTTCAGTGGAATTTAAATCTCAATTATTTTTTCGATAACACAGAATTTGCACCTTCCACTTTGTCGGCCGACCAAACCATGGCGGGTGTGCATTTTGCACCTGAAATAGGTCTGAAATGGGAGGGAAATCATTCGGTTTATGGTGGTGTGGATTTGATGAAAAAGTCGGCTTCCAAATCAGTGCTTGACAAAGCAAGGCTCATCGCCTATTATCAGTATAAAAATGAAAATACGCTGTTTAAAGCCGGTGCTTTTCCCAGGGGCGAACTCCTATCGGATTATTCTACGGCATTTTTTCAGGATTCAATTGGATATTACCGCCCTGTGATGGAAGGATTATTCATGAAAATGGGAAATGACAAGGGATTTGTGAAATTGTGGATGGACTGGACCGGATTACAGACTAATGTGGATCGCGAAACATTTTATTTGGGAGCATCAGCTTACAAGCAGATATGGGGACCTTTTTTCGCTGATTTTCAGTCGTATATGTTTCATTTTGCCGGTACGAACCCAATTAACCCCTATATATCAGTCTGTGATAATGCGCTGGCTCAGTTATCGGTGGGAGTAAAGTATTCCGACATCTGGATACTCAACAATTTAATGGCTTCTGTCGGAGTTTTGTCAGGATTTGAACGTGACAGATACGATATGAACAACTACGGTACCCCTACTGGTGCCATCATACGGCTGAATGCTGACTACAAGGGCATTGGAACCGAAAACAATTTATACTTCGGTCAACCTCACATGGTATTTTATCGCCGCTATGGCAATGAGTTATATTGGGGTAATCCCTTTTACCGCCAGGACCGGTATATAGAAAGTAAACTCTACTGGAATGTGATAGAAACACAAACAGTCCGGGGTCAGCTCGCTGCCAAATTTCATTACACAGAAGGTC
>CALMZF010000148.1 GCA_937870645.1 uncultured Paludibacter sp.
CGGATGGATTGATATCATTGGTGTTATAGGTTTGAACACCATCAACAATATAAAGCGGTTTTGTCTGATTTTTGCTGACAGTACCCCGGATACGGATATCGGGTTCGCTGCCGGGTTGTCCGCTGTTAACCACACTTAATCCGTTCACTTTCCCCTGCAGGGACGAAACCGGATTGGCATTGGGCCTTCCCGATAGTTCTTTGGCAGAAACCTTGACTATTGAACCGGTCAGGTCTCGTTTGGCAGCTGTACCATAACCTACCACCACCACTTCGTCCAGTAACTTGGTGTCCGGTTGAAGTTTGATTTGCAACGAAGTACCTGTGGCTTTAAGTTCCTGGGTGAGGTAGCCGATGTATGAAACTACAATGGGCGCACCCGCCGGAACCGTAAAGGTGAATTCTCCGTTGAAATTCGTAATTGTACCGTTGTTGGTACCTTTTTCAAGGATTTTTACACCGATCAGCTGTTCGCCTGTAGCTGCATCAACAACAGTTCCTTTGACCTGTTGCTGTTGAGCAAACAACGTACTTATACCAATCAGTCCAACCAGTAATAAAATAAAACTTTTGTTTTTCATACGTTTGATAATTTGAAGTTAATTTTTGGTATATCTAAATCCTAATAAATTTAATCCTTTTTGTATCTCCGGATTATTCATAAATAAATTCCAGAGCAATGCACTTCTGTAATTTTCTATCATCACAGCAATGGGCCCCTGATCAATGGCCAGGTAACTGCGAACCACCTGTTGTCCTTCCACCATGCCGGGGTTATAGGCGTCATAAAAGCCATATTTTCCAAATAACTGTTTTCCTTTTTGGAAATAGAGATATTTTAAGACCTGCATCGATTCTTCGGGGGTGTAAACAATGGATGAAAGAGCAGCAGTAGGTGATATCGTACCGTTTTCATCATCAGTACCGGGGTGGTGCGATGTGTAACCCACTTTTGGATCGTCGGAAGATGTAAATCCCCATAAATCGGGTCCGTAACCGGTTTGTTTTTTTGGATTATCAATGGCATACGCCCGGTGAATGAGTGCGTGAGCCTTGTTTCTGTCGAAATAATTGGTGTAGTTGTCTCTTAATCCGGTGGGGTTCAAACCAAGGAAAGAATAATGAGTAAAAAACAATGGTCCGCCATATTCCATTCCGAGGTCTAATTTAATTCCGTAATAGCTTTTCCCGTTGAAATAATAGCTGGAATTTTTATAGCAGCTTTCGTAAACAGATGCTTTTATGGGGTAAGTTGGCGATGAGGCAGCCAGTACGTATGTTATCAGCGTTTCATCATATCCCTTGATGCGGTGGTTCATTTTCCATCCGTAGTTTTTGGACCAGTGCCAATACAGCGAATCGGTTCCCTGTGTGTACCAATCCCACTCCACTGTTTCCCAAAGTTGAGTAATGCGGTTGGCTAGAATTCGTTCGGTTGCACTGCCCTTTTTGAAGTATTCGCGGGCGGTCAGCAATCCCTGAACCAGAAATGCGGTTTCCACCAAATCGCCTCCGTCATCGTATTTGCTGAAACTGAATGCTTTCTGTGTATCGGCATCGTACCAGTGTGCCCAGGCACCGTGAAAGCGCTCGGTTTTTTCCAGAAAACTGACTATTTTTTCAATTGTTTCCTGTCCATGCTGTGGGGTAATGTATTTTCGTTCAATACCGGCAATGAGGCTCATGATGCCAAATCCGGTTCCGCCTGTGGTTACAATATCTCCATTCACATCATTGCTCCGTTCGCGTGCCATACCGGTGGTCGGTTCGGCAAAATCGAAAAAATAACGGGTGGTGTAACGCTGAGTCATGTCGAGCAAATCCTCGTCACCCATTGTTTTTCGTTCAACGGCTATTTGGGAGGTTATATTCTTTGCCTCTTTTTGGGGCAGCCCTTTGGGTACAATGCGATAATAAACGGTGGAAGGTTTTTCAGATACACCTAAAAAATCAAAGTATTGTCCCTGATTAGTTTCGCCTATTTCAATAAATTTTGAGGGTAAGTCGATGGAACGAAGGATTTTATAAGTAAAACCCGGTGAATTTTTCCAGCTGAGTTCTACATGACCGGGAAAGTTATCGGCTTTCAATCGGGTGGGCTGTACAAAGTTAGTCTGGGCAATTAGCTGAAAATGAACAGCAAGGACGAACATTACAAGTAATAATTTCTTCATATCGATCAATTATTTAATGTATTATTTCGTTTTGAAAAAAAAAATCACCGGTTTTCTTCTGTGCTTGTACAAGAGCGCCTGACATGCAATTTCCGAATACTTTTTTATAACAAATTCAGCCGCTACTGTGTTCAACCATCCACATTTATTCGGGTAAAATTATTGATGATGGTTTGGATCGTTCGATGTTGTAAATGCAAATCTATTGATATTTTATATAATATGTATAATATTGCAATTATTTTATTCACTACAAGAAGTAAAAAACAAAAAGCCCTGTAGTAAATTACTACAGGGCTTTTCAGCTTTATAAAAAATACTAATTACTAATCTATTTATGCTGAGAATTATTTCTTTAATTCAGCGTTTGCTGCTTTGAGTTCTTTTTTCTTGTTTCTTGAGATCATTATATCATAAGCCACCGGTACAGCAACAAATAACGTAGAATAAACTCCCAGGATAGAACCAATTAACAAGGCGAAAATAAATCCACGAATGGTATCGCCACCGAATAAGAATATAGCGAATAATACCACCAACACACTCATCGAAGTACTAAAAGTACGGCTTAATGTTTCATTCAGGGCTTCATTGATCACATCTTTTTTGTCGCGTTTCGGATACAGACCTGTATTTTCACGGATACGGTCAAAGATAACCACCGTATCATTCACCGAGAACCCGATGTACGTCAATATGGCCGCAATAAAGTTCAGGTCAATTTCCATGGAGAAAGGCATGATACCCCACAAGAGAGCAAAGGAACCAATAATAATAATGGTATCGTGAGCAAGACAAAGCATAGTTCCCATAGAGAA
>CALMZF010000149.1 GCA_937870645.1 uncultured Paludibacter sp.
AAACGAAACGGACATTAAAATAAATTCCGGATGCCATTTGTCAATGAAATATTAGCGTACCGGAGTGTTTCCATTGCAGGGCTTGAAAAAAACACCGGAAAAACTGAAAGTTTGAACTATGTCCTGAACCGTCTGAAAACGATGAATACATGCATAGCGCTGACCTCCATCGGAGTTGACGGAGAAAAAACAGACCAGATTACAAGGTCGCCCAAACCCGAAATTACAGTTTATGAAGGGATGATTTTTGTTACATCAGAAAAACATTACCTCGAAAGAAAAATAATTTCGGAAATTCTCGATGTCAGTCAGGAGCGCACAGCGCTGGGAAGACTGATTACTGCTCGTGCTAAAATTCAGGGAAAGGTAATTCTTTCGGGACCTTCAGGGACAGCTGAAATCTGGAAACTCATTGAAAATATGCAACAATACGGGGTTAATACGGTGATTGTGGACGGAGCATTATCGCGCCTCAGCTTTGCTTCGCCTGCTGTTACCGATGCCTTGATACTGGCTACGGGAGCATCTTTGTCGGCAAATATTCCTCAGCTGGTTAGCAAAACAAATTTTGTCAAACAGCTGATTGAATTGCCACTCGTTGAAGATGAACTGGCAAAACGATTGCAGGAGCTAAAACAGGGTATCTGGGGAATTGATGAAACCGGAAGGATCCACGATCTGGAAATTTCATCCGTTTTCCTCCTCGACAAAACCGATAAGGATATTTTCAGATTCGGAAACCGGATATTTATACCGGGAGCCATCACCGACAAACTGATTGCATTTCTGCTAACACAGAATAAGAAAGTTGAATTGATTGTCAGTGATTTTTCCAGAATATTCTGTTCGCAAAATCACTTCAGTTCTTTCCTGAAAAGAGGAAATACACTGAAATGTATCCTGCAAAGCAAATTAATAGCGATAACCGTGAATCCGGTATCACCGAATGGTTTCACACTCAACAGGGACAGACTGCTGGCAGAAATGCAAGAAACATTGAAAGTACCGGTTTACGACATAAAAAGTGAAATATGCAGTTAAGGCAAGCCATACAGGAAATCAGCGGAATGAAATATATGACCGGTTCGCTGAATGTTCTTTCCCCGATAGGGAAAAACTATCTTTATGACTTACCCTTTCTGACAACAAAGGATGAAATAGAAGCTGTACTGAATGATACAGAAGCTATGGTTGATCTTTTGAAGGAAAACACAAGAGAGAATAATCTGAATCTGTTGTACACCAAAATCATGCAACTGCGCGATATTTCAGGAACTATCAGGCGTTTGGAAACAGGTATTGTGTTGAATGACATTGAGTTTTTTGAAATAAAACATCTTGCGATACTATCCGAATACATTCGGGAAACTGTTTTCAATATCGGTTTATCCTGCATTCAGATACCAGATCTTACGGATGTTATTCAAATGC
Organism: uncultured Paludibacter sp.; assembly: GCA_937870645.1. GTDB lineage: Bacteria > Bacteroidota > Bacteroidia > Bacteroidales > Paludibacteraceae > UPXZ01. The sequence goes on from CALMZF010000149.1 coordinate 1,432, forward strand.
TTGATCCTGAGAACAAGAGAATTTCGCATTTTTATATTTACAACCAGTACTCCGTTTTACTGAACGAATTAAGGGAAAGATTAAAACATAATCTTCAGAACGAGACAGCAACTGAAAATTTGCAATACGAAGCAGAACTGGAAGAAGACAGGATCAGAAAGGAACTTACGCAAAAACTCTCAGTACATTCTCTGGAAATTAAAAAGGCATTAACCGAAATTGCGCGCATGGATGTGCTGCTGGCTAAAGGTATTCAGACCTGTGAAATGAATTTATCCAGACCCGTTATTAGCCTGAGTGAAACTGCATTCACCGGCCTTTTTCATCCGGAAATAAAATACCTGCTCAGTCAGCAACACAAGAACTTTCAGCCCGTTGATATTTCCGTTCCTCAATCACCGACGGTTATTACAGGAGCCAATATGTCGGGCAAAAGTGTAACTCTGCAATCGGTTGCTTTAGTGCAGACGATGGCTCAGTTCGGATTTTACGTACCAGCCGCGTCGGCAATCATCACACCTGTCGAAAAAATTGTTGTAAGTGTAAGCGAAGCAGTAAACGAAACCGGTGGTTTATCATCATTCGCGTCTGAAATGCTGAGGCTTAACACAATGATTGAAAACGCGCATAATCGTGTCAGTCAGCTGATTTTGATTGATGAACCTGCCCGGACAACCAATCCGAAGGAAGGAAATGCCATTGTGTGCGGTATTGTTGATTTTCTGAAGCAATATCAGGTACGATCGCTAATCACTACGCATTACAGCGTGGATACAAACTGCCGGAAACTGCGTGTGAAAGGATTTACTCCGCACGGCAGCAAGGAAAAAATAACCGTTCAAAATATAAACAGTTATATTGATTATTCGCTGGAAGAAACGAATGAAACGGAAGTACCTCAGGAAGCCATCAAAATCGCGGAAATCGTCGGTGTCGACAGTGAATTGCTTGAATACGCGAAGAATTATTTGAAACATTAACAGAAAGATATAAAGCATTTTATGCAAAGCAAATTAGGTATTGATTTTCAGCATGTACAACATGCCCGGGATATCTCAAAAAGTATTGCCGCCGAGGTTCAGACTTTTGTAAACAGCTACACAACCGTATCGGTAGAACGCACTCTGTGCCGGTTAATTGGTATTGACGGAGTGGATGAAAACGGTGTTCCGCTGCCAAACGTTGTGGTTGAAAGTCTGAAAGATAAAAACGCGCTGGATAAGGGAATACTATTTTTCATGGCTAATGCTGTCATCGAAACAGGTAAAACTCCCCAGGAAATTGCCGAACAAATAGCTGCAGAAGGCTTGGATATTACCGCATTCAGATTTCACTGGCAACCGGAAGTTGCTGCGGCTCTGAAACCCTACGTGGATAAGCATCTTGAAATAATAGCCGGCAACCGTTTAAGAAGAGAAAATTATATTACGACACTGGGCGAAGGCAGTAAACCTTATCTGTATGTGATCGTTGCAACCGGAAATATCTACGAAGACGTTATACAGGCTCAGGCAGCAGCGCGTCAGGGTGCAGATATTATTGCGGTGATCCGGACAACGGGTCAGAGTTTGCTGGATTATGTTCCTTTCGGAGCTACCACCGAAGGTTTTGGAGGGACTTTTGCCACGCAGGAAAATTTCCGCATCATGCGCCGGGCGCTTGACGAAGTGGGAGAGGAGACAGGTCGTTACATTCGCTTGTGCAACTACTGCTCGGGATTGTGCATGCCCGAAATAGCAGCCATTGGCGCACTCGAAGGTCTTGATGTTATGCTCAACGATGCACTTTACGGCATTCTTTTCCGCGATATCAATATGCAGCGTACACTGGTTGACCAGTTTATGTCGCGCGTAATCAACGGATTTGCCGGGGTTATTATTAACACAGGCGAAGATAATTATCTGACTACTGCTGATGCTGTGGAAGAAGCACACACCGTGCTCGCTTCGGATTTGATTAATGAACAACTGGCACTGATTGCCGGAATTCCAGAGGAACAAATGGGATTGGGACACGCTTTTGAAATGGATCCTGAACTCGAAAACGGATTTTTGTTCGAACTTGCACAGGCACAACTGACCCGTGAAATTTTCCCGAAAGCCCCGCTGAAATATATGCCGCCAACCAAATTCATGACCGGAAATATATTCCGCGGACATATTCAGGATGCACTTTTCAATATGATCGGAGTCTGGACAAACCAGGGAATTCAATTGCTGGGAATGCCTACTGAAGCCATTCATACCCCCTTTATGTCAGACCGTTATCTTTCCATCGAAAATGCAAAATACATTTTTGGGAATATGAAATCAATCGGTGAGGAAGTGGAATTCAAAAAGGACGGCATTATTCAAATGCGGGCAAAAGAAGTGCTTGGCAAAACCATTGGACTGCTCGAGCAAATTCAGAAGGAAGGCTTATTTACCGCTCTGGAAAAGGGAATATTTGCCGGTATCAAGCGTTCAAGAGAAGGCGGAAAAGGTTTGAATGGAGTTTTCATTAAAAGTGACAATTACTACAACCCTTTTATTGACAGCATGTTGAAACGATAAAAATAAACAAAAAATATGAGTGGAGGATTATATTCAACCGAAAAAAATGATTTTGACCAGACACTGGATTTGACGAAGATTAAACCCTATGGTGACACCATGAATGACGGAAAAACCCAGATCAGTTTCACATTGCCGGTTCCCGCCGGTGACGAAGCGATAGAAGCAGCTAAGCAATTGTTGAAACAAATGGGTTTTGACAATCCGCAGGTGGTGTTTCACAAAGAACTTACCCCGGGATTTACTTTTTTTAATTGCTACGGAAACTACACAGGTACAATTGATTATACGGGAATATATGTACCAAAAGTTGAATCGGTGAGCTGGAATATGCACGAAACCGATGAATTTATCCGGGAAAAAATCAGCCGGAAAATTGTGGTATTGGGAGCCAGCACAGGAACTGATGCACATACTGTTGGCATTGATGCAATTATGAATATGAAAGGATTTGCCGGTCATTACGGGCTGGAACGTTACGAGATGTTTGAAACTTTCAATATGGGAAGTCAGGTCGCAAATGAAGATTTTATAGCAAAAGCCATTGAACTAAAAGCCGATGCGCTGCTGGTTTCACAAACCGTAACGCAAAAAGATATTCATATCAAAAATCTGGTGGAACTGGTGGAATTGCTTGAAGCCGAAGGACTTCGCGATAAACTCATTTTGGTATGCGGAGGGCCCCGTATCTCTCACGAACTGGCAAAAGAGCTGGGATACGATGCCGGTTTTGGCATGAATTCCTATGCCGGTGATGTGGCTTCATACCTCGCTCAGGAACTGTACAGAAGAATTAACCGAAAATAAAATCATCTACAAAAAACTCACTTGAAATGGACAAAGACCAAATAAGAGAAGTAATAGCAAAACGGGTGGCAAAAGAACTGAAAGACGGTGATGTTGTCAATTTGGGCATCGGATTACCAACTCAGGTGGTCAATTACCTTTCACCGGATGTTCACGTTGTGCTTCAGTCTGAAAACGGTTTGATAGGAATGGGAAAAACACCCGAACCGGGAGAGGAAAATCCCTACTATGTCAATGCCGGTGCCGGCGCAGTGCTGCCCAATGCCGGAGCAGCGTGTTTCGACAGTGCAACCTCATTTGCCATCATCAGGGGTGGTCATGTAGATGTGAGCGTGCTGGGAGCATTGCAAGTGGACGAAAACGGTGACCTGGCAAACTGGATGATACCGGGTAAAATAGTTCCGGGTATGGGTGGAGCCATGGACCTGCTCATCGGGACACGTAAAGTGATTCTGGCTATGGAACATACCGCTAAGGGACAGGCTAAAATCATGAAAAAATGCACCTTACCACTTACTGCCAAAGGTCAGGTGAATTTGATTGTCACCGAAATGTGCGTGATAGAAGTCAACGCAGACGGATTGCTTGTTACCGAAATTCATCCTGAGTTTTCAAAAGAAGATATCATTGCAGCTACAGAAGCTGTGCTGCATTTCAGTGAAAACATCAATCCAATGGACGCATAAATAAAAACCAATATTTCTCTGACTGTAAACAAAATACAATTCAATTTGAAAAAAATAATAAACTGCTGAAAACCATGAAAAAAGTATTTATCGTAGCAGCTAAAAGAACTCCTGTCGGAAAATTCTCTGGGAGTCTTTCATCATTCAGTGCAGCCCAACTGGGAGCCGGTGTAATAAAAAAAATTATTAAGGAAACAGGAATAGATCCTCAGCATATCGATGAGGTGATTGCCGGTAACGTGCTTTCAGCTGGCCAGAAACAGGGCATAGCACGCCAGTGTGCCATTTTGGGAGGCGTACCCGAAGAAAAAACCGCGTACTCCATCAACATGGTTTGTGGCAGCGGAATGAAAGCTGTAATGAACGCATATTCCGATATTGTGGCAGGTTTTGCATCGGTAGTGATTGCCGGAGGAACCGAATCGATGACAAATGCCGGATTTGTGCTTCCTGCTGAAATAAGAGGAGGTTTCAAAATGGGTAATTTGCAGGCAGCTGACCACATGGTAACTGATGGTCTTACCGATGCGTTCAATAATTATCACATGGGCATAACGGCCGAAAATATAGCAGAACAATTCGGTATAAGCCGTGAGGAACAGGATGCTTTCGCTTACCTGTCGCAGCAAAAAGCGATAAAAGCAGTTGATGAAGATAAATTCAAAGAGGAAATTGTACCATTTGAAATTGTTAGCCGTAAAGAGACAATCGTATTTGACAAAGACGAATTTCCAAACCGAACAAGTACACCGGAAAAATTGGCAGCTTTGCGTCCTGCATTCAAAAAAGACGGTACCGTTACAGCTGGAAATGCATCTGGTGTTAACGACGGTGCTGCTTTCGTAATGCTGGCCGGTGAAGAGGCAGTACGGAATTTCAACCTGAAACCCATCGCTGAGATTGTTGCTTTCGGCGAAGGCGGTGTTGATCCTGCTGTAATGGGATTAGGTCCGGTACCGGCTATCCGTATGGCGCTGAAACGTGCCGGAATGCAGCTTACCGACATGGAAATCGTAGAACTGAATGAAGCATTTGCTGCACAGTCATTGGGAGTTATCAGGAGCCTGGAAAAAGAACACGGAGTTTCCCGCGAATGGATTGACGAGCATACCAATATCCACGGTGGAGCCATTGCTTTGGGTCATCCCATTGGTGCATCCGGATGCCGGATACTTGTTTCGCTGGTTCATGAACTGAAGATATACAACAAAAAAACAGGTTTGGCTTCACTTTGTATCGGGGGCGGCATGGGTACGGCAATCATTGTGAAGGCTGTTAATTAATTGATATGAAAACAATGGAACAAAATCTGATAATTCAACAGGAAGGATTTGTTGCAACAATAACAATAAACGCACCCAAAACGTTGAATGCGTTGAATGTTGAAATTCTCAATGAACTGAGCAAAGCGACGGATAAATTAAACGCAGATAAATCCGTAAGAGTGATAGTTATTACCGGAACTGACCGTTCATTCGTTTCGGGAGCCGATATCCAATCCATGTTGGTGATGGGCTATGCTGAAGCTAAAGCATTTGCGGAATTGGGAACTTCCGTTTTAAGAAAGATTGAGACTTCGCAAAAACCGGTCATTGCTTCGGTCAACGGTTATGCTCTTGGTGGTGGCTGTGAACTTGCTATGGCCTGCGATATCCGGATAGCTTCCTCTAAAGCCAAATTTGGTCAGCCGGAAGTAAGTCTTGGCATCACGCCCGGTTTCTCTGGAACTCAGCGTTTGTCGAGGCTTGTAGGTTTAGCAAAAGCCAAAGAAATGATTTTCACCGGAAAAATAATCAACGCGGAAGAAGCAATGAATATCGGACTGGTGAACAAAGTGGTTGAACCCGAATTACTGACCGAAGAAGTGATGGCAATGGCTCAGACTATTGCAGCTCAGGCACCTGTGGCAGTAGCAAATGCAAAAAAAGCTATAAATGATGGCTGGGATTTAGACATGGAAGACGGAATTAAACTGGAAATTGAACTTTTTGCCCGTTGCTTCGACACTCAGGATCAGAAAAAAGGAATGAATGCATTTTTAAATAAGCAAAAAACAGAATTCGATGGAAAATAATCAGAATAATAAAAAAATTGCTGTCATCGGAACAGGAACTATGGGCAACGGAATTGCTCAGACATTCGCACAGGGGGGATACCGTGTTGTGATGAAAGACCTGACTGACCAACTCCTGCAGCGCGCAACGGGCAATATCGATAAAAGTCTGTCACGAATGGTTGCCAAAGAAAAAATGACCGAGGCTGAAAAACAGGCAATCATGAGCCGAATTAGCACCACACTTACCTACGACGATGTGAAAGACTGTATCCTCGTTGTTGAAGCTGTTGGCGAAAGCATGGAACTTAAAAAGCGCATTTTCACGGAACTGGATGAAATCTGCAATCCGGATTGCATGCTGGCAACCAATTCCTCCTCACTTTCCATCACCGAAATTGCAGCGGCAACCAAACGACCCGAGAAAGTTATCGGGATGCATTTTTTCAATCCCGTTCCGGTTCTCCGGCTGGTAGAGGTTATCCGTGGACAACTAACATCCGACAGCTCATACCTGTATATTTCTGAAATGGCAAAAGAAATCGGCAAAGTACCTGTACAGGTGAATGAAGCTCCCGGGTTTCTGGTCAATCGTCTGCTCATACCGATGATTAACGAGGGAATTGGTGCGCTGGCAGATGGCGTAGCAACAAAAGAGGAAATTGATGAAGCGATGAAACTGGGTGCAGGTCATCCTATTGGTCCGCTTGCATTAGCCGATCTGGTGGGTCTTGACGTTTGTCTTGCCATTATGGAAGTGCTTCATAAGGAATTTGGGGACGACAAATACCGGCCTCATCCGTTGCTGCGTAAAATGGTGAGAGCAAATCTGCTGGGACGAAAAAACGGTAAAGGGTTTTATGAATATCCGGATTAGAAATTGATTTTTTGGTGTAAAAAAAGGTATCTTTAATCTGGATACCTTTTTTTCTGCATTTTTTTCAGCAGGTTAAATGTTTTTGTCCTTTCAAGTACAGATTTCTATTGTCCCAGCAGTGATTTTGGGGTAGTTGCCTGAAATTCCTTCAGATAAAAAGGCTCATAGTATGCCACATCAGCAAAATCGCCGGCTTCAAATTTTCTTTCGGCTAATGCTATCATATTTTTTGCCAATGGCTGAATGTCCGTCAGAAAATGAGCGTTAGGGTAGGTGAGTGTTGCCGCACATTTTGCCGCACCATTTCCAAAGAAATAAACCGGATTTTCCGCCAGTAAATTATCAAACGATCCTTCAGTAATGATTTCAGCTGAAATTTCCAGTTTTACTTCCAGCTTTGGGGTGTAAAAAGCGGTATATACTTCCATTCTCCGGGCATCTATCATGGGGCAAAGAAGCATATTTTCTTTGTTTTCCAACTGTTTCAATGCTTCGACACAAAGCACTTCCAGCGTACTCACTGCTATCAACGGAATATTAAATCCGTAACACAATCCTTTGGCGGTGGATACCCCAATCCGCAATCCGGTATACGAACCGGGTCCTCCGCTTACCGGAACAGCATTAACGGGCAGGTGCAATTCATGCGTTTTGTTCAGTGCCTGCTGCACGAACAGACTTAGCAGTCGGGCATGATTTGATCCTTCGCTGTTACTGATTTCAAAAATACAGTCGCCATCGTGGCTCAACGCCACTGAGCAAACATGGGTGGAGGTTTCTATATGAAGAATAGTCATAAAATAGTTTTGTGCGTGAAATAAATGATGAGGATTTGGCTTACAAACGATTTCTTTTCAAGATTTTAGCATCGTACCATTAATCTTTTTTGCCTGTCAGCTGAAAGTAATATCCCAGGCTTACGGAGACATTTAGAAAATTGGATGCTTTGAAATAATCTGTCTTAGCATCGGCAAAAATATTACTTAGCCCATAGTAAGCTCTTGTTTCCAACTGAAATACACCTGCCTTTCGGGTATGCAGGTTATATCCAAATCCTGCAGCAATTCCGTAATCAAAGGGATTGTAAATGGGAGTTTTCTGTTGTTCTTGTGGTTCGGCAACGGTATTTATCAGATCAGTTTCTTTGAGTAAATAACTCAGTTTGGGACCGAGATTAAATATAAAACGATTCGTTTTTCCCCAGTATAAGTGTGTCAACAACGGAAATTCCACATAATCAGCTCTTCGCGAATAATTTCCGCCGGCTTCTTCCCAGCCCCGCTGCGAATAGTTTGCTTCTATCTGCAAACCGCAATGACTTTCGGTAACATAGCGGATCGACAGTCCCCCGTTGTATGCCAGCAGTGGCATGGACTGATTGACAGTAGGATTGAACATAACCATCGATCCGGTCATCCCTCCGGTTGCTCCGATATATATTTCGGGTGGATCGAGTAATACAGTTTGCGCCCTGAGGGCAGGAAAAGGGATAAGCAATAACAATCCGGGCAAGAGGATGTTGAATATCTGTTTATTTACGTTTTGGAGCATCTTCAATTAAATATAGCTGTTGATTGATAAAACCGCCACCGTCGCGGGTGCGTTTGAAATTGTAATCGGACTGTATGCCCTGATCAAACTTCACGGAACTGGTCGTTTCGTTGAACCGGAAACCGTTGTTGGTCATTTGTTTGACAAAACCATTGGTTATATCGTATCCGAGCATATCGAAACGCGGATTTTTCTCCGACCTGAACTGTTTGTAGAAAAGTCGGTAATCATTTTCGTACTGAATTTTTTCAGGTGAAGCATCGTTGTGATCGAAAGGTGCAATGTAGTACATTTTCGGTTTTTTCCCGCTTTTTCCCCGCCAGGAATACTGTCCCAATACACTTACATCGTTACTACTGCTTAATTCATACAATTTATTCAGATAAGTCTGCACAGAGTTCAAGTCTTCGGAGTCAAAAATAATCAGGTTTCTTTTTACGGTCGAAAGATTGGTTTCGAGCGTTTTCAGGGTGAGAATATCAGCAGCTATTTTGGTGTAAGATACGTTGAGTTTGTCAAGTTTCTTTTGCAAAAACCGGAAGAAATCAGTTCCGTCTTCCGACCATTTTGTGTTGCCGGTTTGAGCAAAAACAATATTGGCATCGCTGAATTTATTTTTGAGTACAGCAGCTGCATAATCGTTGTGTATATCGTTGTCGGGATTGAACTGGAATACATACGGATTGGTTTCAATATTTTTTATGCTGGAACTGAAAGGTATGACTGTGGGTATTTTTCTTCGGTTCGAAAAATCAATCAATACCGGTATTTGCGCCGTATAAGCCGGGCCGATGATCAGATCCATTGTCTGCATTTCAGGCTTATTGAGTACTTCGTTGATTTTTACTTCGCTCTTTTCGGTGTCGTAGGTATATACATCAATTTTGAAATTTCCTCTTTTTGCATTGTTGATGGCCAGGAGTGAGCCCATGTAGAATTCAAGAAATTTTTCTACTGTTGGGTCCTGTTTTTCGCCATCGAGCATAAAAGGAAGCAAGTAGGCTATCTTGTAAGAAGTTTTCTCAGTAACCGGTTTTAATTTCACCTCACCGTTTCCATTTACGGTTGTCCGGGTGTTGTAGGGGATTTTAAGTTCGGTTCCGGTCTTGAGTGTTGTGGCCGACTCGGGATTTAACCGTACGATGTCATCCACCGCTACATTATATATTTTACTTATCGAATAAAGGGTTTCCTTGATTTCTACCCGGTGAATAAAATACGTCTCATTGGTTCCGATATGCAGTGTAGCAGGAACAGGAGCGGATTTTGCAGTCGTGGATTCCACTGGTTTTGGTAATTTATCAGCCTTTTTTTCCTCCTTTTCTACTTTTGGATTTACCGAAGTATCCTGATTTCTTCTTTTCACCGGGATGCGCAGTACATCGCCCGTTTTCAGTCCGTTGGCTATCTGTGGATTAGCTTCACGGATATCTTCCTGACTCACATCGTACTTGCGGCTGATGGCAAAAAGGGTTTGTTTTTTCTCTACCGTATGAAGTATAAACCCATCTTTATCTTTAGCATTATTCGTATCGGACAGAATTTGTTTTCCGGTTTTCGGAATCAGTATCTCCTGGCCGGCTTTAATCCCGTCGTGAATTTGGGGATTGGCATTGTTAATGTCGGCCTGCGATACACCGAATTTTTTGCTGATGGTATATAACCCTTCACCCGCTTCCACCTGATAAATGTAATACTCCGTACCATCAATAACTTTGGTGGAGTAAACCGGCTTCTGCGCATATATTATTGCTGAGCAGAGAGTTAGTATTATCAATAAGGTTACACTGATTTTTAGTTTCATAGTGTTATATATGAATTAAAATGATCGTTCAATTTCCGCGATTAATTTGCAAATGTACAAAAAATATAGATTGAGAGGCTACAAACAACAATAAATCAGCCGTTTTTTTGTTTATCAACATAAAAAAGATGTATTTTTGCAACAGGAATGCATACAGAACTGAAATTTCAGATTTCGTATTTTCAGTTGCAAATATGTAGCTGATGTATTATTACAAAAACCACACCAACCCCCGACAGACATGAAACGAACTTTTCTATTTTTCACACTGCTTTTATTCACTGTGATTTCATTTTCGCAAATTCAGGTCAGGGGAAATTATACCAGCTACGATGAAGCCTCCGGATTGGACCACATTTATATTTTTTCGGTTATTGACAATTCTTCCGAGATTCATTACACCAGTACCGGTAATACGGCTTTGGTTAAATGGTTCACT
>CALMZF010000150.1 GCA_937870645.1 uncultured Paludibacter sp.
AGGCCCCTTGTAAATTGGTTTTTTTATTGTTAACAAACAGAAAATTACTTTGATAGAGGCATTGGGTGTATATAGTTAACTTTTTTTCGGATCTTCCTCTTCGTCGTAAAAGGACATACTTGTATTTTCCTTCGTATGAATTTTCTGACTATACCTCATTCTGGCATTTTGTTCTTTCACAAACATTTGTTTCATATCAGCCTCGTTTTTGTTGAACTGCATGGTGTTGGTGATGGAGATGGAAACAGCAAATTTCTCTACATCGTGGTCGGCACCGATGTAGGTAAATGTCCAGTTTTTTTGTGAAAGTTCTTCCACAAGTTGTTTAATAGTGGCACCCGAGAATTCTTTCGAAGAATTTTCTTCACCATCGGTGAGAATAGTAACCAGCACGTTGTATTCGGATTTTCCTTCCAGTTCTTTTCTAAGTTTGGCAAAGCTGAACCCCATGGCGTCGTATAGCGGTGTCATTGCATCCGGTTGATACTTTTCATCATCAATCTCATTGAGTTTTTCTACCGGTTCGCAAAAATGTAATGTTTTCATGCCCAGTCCATTGAACGTGACGAAGGTAATCAGGTGTTCCTGCTCAGGGTATTGCAGGGCAATGCCTTTCACGGTTTGAACTATTTCGTTGAATCCCTGAATAATGGTGTTTTTAATTGAAGTCATAGAACCGCTTTCATCCAGCAGAATAAGATTGTGTACCTGGTGTTTTGTTTCCATAATGTATGGGTTTTTAGATTATTTTATTGCTTAAAAATACCAAACCACAAAGATAGAGCGGAAGTTTGACAGCTTATGACACAAAATATTTATTTTTCATTTTAACTAAATTATTAACAATATAATCCCTCAGTTCGGGTGAATTGATGATTTCAATATCTTCGGGCAAGCCCATCACAAACCTGCCAACTCCCTCCGGAGAACACACATCTGTATCGAGCAACCATTGATTCCCGGGTAATTTGCGGAGCTGTGGGGCCGCCAGTGGAAACTCCTCCACGAGCAGGTTCATAGCCCGCAGCCCGAGTTTCAGTGTGATGTGGAATGTCTCACTGCTGTTCATCCGGAAAATATCTATTTTGCCGGTTTTGTGCTTTCGGGTGTGTTTCCAGTATCCGGGTTGAATATCCACTGAACCGATGCGGGAAACCTTGAAAAGCTTATTGCAGTTTTCATCCGGGCAATAGCACCACACCTGCACGTAGTTGGTGGTGAAGGCGAAGGCTTCCACGCAGCGGTCGCGTATATCATTGCCATGCGCCGATGAGTAATTGCGCAGTATCACAGGGCGTCTGCTTTCAATGGATTCCACCAGTCGCTCTACATTTCGCCCGTTTTTGCCGTTCACGATCGTTTCGGCCAGTATGTTGTAGTTATAGACGGTGTAAAGTTTCTTTTTGAGGTTTTGCTTGAGCACGTTGTTCTCATCGATGCTCTCAATTGCCTCTTTGAGAATGTATGCCTCTTCGGGGCTGAAATGGAGCAAATCACTGATGTCTTTGAAATAGGGCGATGATTTGTCGAGTTTAATGCAGTTGTTTTTTTTCTTGATAACAAAACCGGCTTCGCGGAATGTGTCGATATAGCGATAAACCGATCGGGGCGAGATGGACAACTGTTCGGCTATTTCGTCCACAGTCAGTGAATTATTGGCAGTAAGCATTTTCATTACGCGCAGCAGGCGCTCGAGTTTGGGTTGATCCATGGCAGTGAATGTGTTTTTTTTTAAGGAATTTATTTGTATAAAGTCAGAACCTGACAAATATATACTTTTTATTCTAATCTGTTAACAAATCTGTAGCATTTTTCCATTTTCTCTGTCAATGTCATGAATTAACGCAGAATAACAAGCCTGCAAGTGACACTTAACGCCTGAATTAGTCAGTTACAAAATATACGAAGTTATTAGATCCTGAAAAAATACGATACTTTCAAGTAGGCATCAGGGACAATGACCGGAAAATTTTAAACAAAAAAAAGGTGTCCAGTCAATCCGGACACCTTTTTGATCTATAGTTATTTATTATTCACATAACCGGCCAGCTTATTCAATCGCTGCAGCGTTAGGTTCTGAAGGCCAATACGGATTTTGATACAGGTTGGATGTCGCAGCATCTCCGGTGGGTGATGCCAGCTGCATTTGTCTGTAAGGCATTGGTGAAAGATAATTTGCTTTACTCCAGTTGTAACCGTTAAATACAAGATTGGTTGATAAATTAACGATTTGATATGGACGCAAATATTTACTCAAACTTTTATTGGACACGTTTGCTTTTGAAGATCCATCAGCAATTAAACCGGTAGAGGTAACTTCACCCGGTTTAGGATCGGTATATACCTTATCATTATAGGCTTCATCCCAAAGATTAAATCCTTCCACTATGTAATTGGAAACCTGATCCATTGCGCGCCATCTTACTACGTCGTTAAAACGGAAACCTTCGCTTGCCAATTCGTTTCTTCTTTCCCTGCGGATATTATACAAGGTAGCATCTACCATATTACCAGCAGAATAGGCTCCCCAGTCACTTTTTTCTTTATCCATATCGGTAGCAGCTATCGTTTTGGTATAGTCGGTATCAACGCCGGCGCGTGTTCTTAAAGCTTTCCAGTATTTGTCAGCATCTCCGTCTATTGATTTTTTACGGATGTAGCAAGCTTCAATATAGTTGAGGTAAGCTTCTGAAGCGCGGAACACAATGCTTCCCGAAACACAGGTTAAGTCAGAGCCAGGAGCTTCGGTAGGGTCATAATTCAAGTATTTACGGCTTCTGTATCCGGTCACGTCTCTTGTTTCAGGAATATTGATTATCGATGGTCTGCCGAATAAATCTGCATCTTTCTTTACAGTACGAACATCTTCTTCACCTGCAAGGAAAAGCTGAAGACGGAGGTCACGGTCTTTTTTGACATCCATAATCTTCACATCTCCCTGATAACCTGAACCCGCTGCATACCAGGGTAATCCGTTTTTCATCAGATAGCTGTCAACCAGACTTTTGGTATATCCGGTATTACCACCGCGTTCAACGTAGATAGTCACCCCGTGTGT
>CALMZF010000151.1 GCA_937870645.1 uncultured Paludibacter sp.
GAATTATCTGAAGAACAATCGTCAATGGCAACTATTTCAAGCTCCTGCAGGGTTTGATGTTGAATCGAGCCAATTGCCTCATTTAGGTATTCTGCTGTATTAAACACCGGAATTATGACAGTTACCAACATATTACTGCTATTCATTTTGTCTTTAAGAATTTGTTTTTTAGTTTATTTACTTACAATCAGTAAAAAAACACGTTTCGTTAGTGCCAATTCATTCTTCCACAAAGAATTATCCTTAAAATTGTATAGTATTTTTTGAATCTTTGAATTATTTCTAACTTTTTCAAAAAAAGTAAATGAGGCCAGAATACCCCTAAATTTGACTTCATTTCTATACGAAGTGTATAATCTTTTCAAAGTACAAACAGTGAAAGATTTTTTGAAGTGTTGAAATAAATCCACTTTAATCAAAAAGTCAAAAACTTCCTCCAAATGCGGCATCACTTTATCAATTGCCCGATAGTTGTAATTCTGAAATTCATTTTGTCCGTTGGTTATGTGATGATAAAAAGCTTCCGGAATATAATATACACGTTTTGCAAAATGATGAACTTTGATATTAAAAAGCACATCCTCCATAGTCAGAATTCGGTTATCACTGAAAGTAATACTATTGTTAGCAAGGAATTCCCGTTTGAAAAGCTGATTCCAGATTACGTTTACATTATCAAATGTCCGAACATTTGGTTGTGACTGCCGACCGCTGATTAATGCATCAAACATCCTGGCTTGAAATTCTTCTTCGGATAAGCCAGTTGGAAAGCGGAAATAATTAATTCCGTTTTTGTTTTCATCGCAATAATCACTAACAACCACATCTGCCTGAGATTCGACTGCATTTTTGTACAACATTTCAAACATTTCGGGTTGGCAATAATCGTCATGATCGGCAAATCCAACATATTCACCCTGAGCAGCTTTTAATCCTACGTTTCTTGAGCAACCAATGTGCAGATTTTTCTCGTTTGCAATAATCTTAATTCGCTTATCCTTGTGCAAATACTCCTCAGCTACAAGATCGCTGCCATCAGTGGGCTTATCTAAAATCAAAATGATCTCAATATCCGTCATTGTTTGGTTTACAAGCGAATCGAGGCAAACTCTTAAATATTCTCCGGCATTGTAAACCGGAATGATAATACTGACTTTAGGTGGCATTATTTTAAGATTGCAAGGGTGCAAATTGTTTATTTCAAACTGAATCGGGAAATTTAATAATAATCTAAAAATTAAAAATTAACTTTTAAAATTCCTGATTTCTTTTTATTTCATTCTTTTACTTATAAAGAATCGCACAAATTACATTTGATTGAACTCCGCCAGACTTATAAATTTTAGGATATAGACTTTCAAATAAAAAATTCCTGAGATAAATATATAATTTATTTTTTTTCAACCATTTTGGCATTTCTAAATTATTTGTTTTAATATTTTGTTTTTCAATAACATTTCCAAGTGAATCAAAAATAAAATCTCCTTCACTATCTAAATTCACTATTTTGCTGATAAATGGATGTTTTTTATGATAATCTTCAAATTCAACAAATTTCAATTTCATATTTAATAAACCAGCAATATACTCTATCGATTTTTCACTGAACCACCAACAATGTACAGGTGGAAAATCTGTGTACCATGATATTTTATTTGGATAAAAGGATTTATTAGGTGTAGTAGTAATTAATTTTCCATTGGGTTTTAATATCCTATTGATTGTTTTTAGAAATTCTTTAGGATCGTCCAAATGTTCAATTACTTCGGTCATTATTACAAGATCATAACTCTCTGAGTTATGTTCTGCAAAATTAAATAAATCATCACACAAATAATAATTGCCAAATTTCTTTTTAGCATCATTTACTGCTTCTTGTGATATATCCAGCCCTTGAATGTTGTAACCTGCAGTTTTTAATGAATATGTAAAATACCCTAAACCTGAACCAACTTCAATAATATGAGCACTTTTATCAACTTGCAAAACATTCTTAATTGCATGAATTGCACCCCAATAAGATGGCTCTAAATTTTCTAAAAAGTTTAGAGGATCTTTTTTTGTAATTACTTGCTCTTGATAATTTTGATATCTCTTGTAACCTTTTACAGCTAGTGGGTTCTTGTAAATTAATTCATATACTTTATTACTCTTTACTCTTGGTAAACTGAAGGATGTATTGCAAGACTCGCAATAATAAATCTTAAAGGTATAAGGTTCCTGGTAACCCTTTTGAGTTTTTCTAAAAATAGCGTTGCTTCCACACAAGAGACACGGGGTTGATTCTGTTGCAGAATCTTCAAGACGTACTAAATCATTATTATCTTCAATCTGTTTTGACATAATTTGTTTGAATTATTAATTTCTTTATTTCTTTTACTATATGTTAAGCTGCTTTTTATTTAAATACCGAAATTCATATTCGTCCTTATATATTCAAATAACACTTTTCTGTGTAAAAAACCGGATATAAGTATCATCCGGAATTCCTCCTTCATCACTGAGAAAGCTTTTTACCTGCCTGAGTACCCCACTTCCATAATAGACACGGCATTACGGGGAATGAATTTCAATATTTCGGTACGTGGATTATAAAAATGACTACCCTGAGATTTTAATTGTACTGACTGACCGGATATATATCTGACTTAATAATGATTTGGTGAATACTAAAACGACATTGAAATTATTTCTCCCATTTTCCATTTTCCCATTTCAACCTGACAATGTTATTTTTCATAAATTGTTCAATCAACTTTTTATCTTCCAAACTCAGATATTCAACACTATTGTTTCGGGCTTCCACAGTATTATCTAATGGATTTATTGTTAATTCTATGAATGATGTCCTGAGAATATTTTCTACTTTTTCACCATTAACCATTTCTTCGGGATATTTCAGCCAGTCGAGGTTACTGAGTTTGGGAAAATTGGTCTTAACTTCATTCCATCGCTTGTCGTAGAAATGAATATACGAACTGCAGACCGGTCCGCACACGGTACGGATCACAACCAGTACCACCGAAGTGTCGTTTCGAAGCAGGGTTTTCATTTCAAAACGGGCATTGGAAGCAGTCTGGAGGCTGATATATCCATTCACGGTAGCGAGCGCCAGCAAATGTACGTTGTAACCAAATTGATTGCGGATGCTGTCGCGCCGTTCGGATTTGTAGTATTCAGTGAGTTCAAGCCTCATCGAACTTGATAACCCGGGCAGGATAATAGCAGGCATATCCACAAAATAGCTGTCAATGGTCTGAGCACGCCCCGGGAGATTGAACATCAGACATAATGCGATAAGTAAAAATTTAGTTGGTTTCATCCGTTGGTTTTATTGTAGTTGTGTCAACAGGGATTGGTACAGGTTTGGAAATCACACGCCAGTAGTGTCTGATCAGTTCATCCCAGGTATTGAATGTCTCTTTGTACATAAGACCCACACCCTGAATAAAAGGTGCAGAACGTAGTGTGTATCGATCGACGGTGTGATTATATGCCTTCAGACGTAGTTTCCCGTTTTCAGTGAGTATATATTCCACATCCACATCGCCGATAATTTTATTTTTTGCCAGATCATCATTCCGGTAACCCAGGTTTCCGTTTACCAGCAGTCGGTTGTTGGGCTGATAGGATATTTCGGCCTCGTATTCCTGCGCTGCCTGTGTGCCTACTCCGGTGCTACGTATATTGGCACCCAGCTGGAATGTATTTGACATTTGCGAAAGCCAGTTATTGATTTGCCCAAATGCGGTGTTGGCAAAAAGCGACATGGTATTGGTACCCAGCGATGTGGCAAAGGTGGTAACTCCTTTGGAATAATCGGGTGTATAAAATTTATTGAACAGCAACAGGTACATGATCTGCCGGTTCATCATTTCTTCGGTGTTAATCAGATTTCGAACCTGCATTTTGAGTGTTTCATCGCTGGTAGGCAGGTCAATATCGCATTTTATATCCGGGCTCATCAGGTCTCCAGTAAGTTTCAGCACCGTATTGACCGGAACGCTTGTACGCGATGTGGAACTCAGTATGGCGTCATTCATCAAATCGCGAAGTGAAGCAGTGAGAGTATAAATGGCGTTGATGTTCATCTGTGCCCGTAGCATATCACCGGTCCAGGATATATTGCTTCCCTGGTTGATTTTAAAATCCTTTCGTATCAGATTTTGCAGCGTGAAGAGGTAATTTCCCTCGTCGATTGTGTAGGTTCCATACAGCTTGATATCCGAATAGTCGTCGTATTCCATTCTGAGACTGCCGCTGCCGGTGCCGGAAAGCATATCACCGGCCTTGGGATCAATAATGAGTTGAATATCGGCATCCGGTGTAACATCTACCATCAGGTTCATTCTCAGGCGTGAGGGTTTAGCTTTAGTCTGGGCGATTGCTGCTGATTCTGTTTTTGTTGTATCTTTCTGATTGACAAAGGTAATGAAGTTGTTTTCGTTGGCTATGGCAGCCCCGCCCACTGAGATAAAAACCTTGGTTTTGGGCTGTGTGGTAGCATTTACATCCACATAACTGTTTGTTAAATTGCCGTAAATATTTACATTCCCGGTAGCATAGGCCTTTCCGTAAAAGAATTCATTGTCCTTTGCTTCGGTATTGAGGGCAAGCATATTTCTGGCTCTGATTTTCAGATCATATTTCATGTCCTGAAATGTACCGTCGTGAGTGATCAGTCCGTTAAGCGTTCCGGTATTTCGTTCTTCATCATACACCGTAATATTTTTCATGGCAATGGACTTACGTGTGAGATATACCATGTCGGTGAATGAATATTTCGTTTTGAGATAATCGATGGTCATACTGGCATTTTCGGCATACACATTACCCTCAAAGCCGATTTTTTTTGATTTCCCAAACATGCGTACCTTTCCGGTGCCGTATCCGTTAATATCTTTGGCTATCGAACTCAGGTATGGACGAAGAAATCCGAGGTTCAACTTATGTGCATCGAATATGAAATCGAGTGAATCTGTTTTGGGTATATACACACCATTAGCCAGTGCTACGGTATCAGTACCATTCACAAATTTGCCGGAAGCCTTAATTTCCTGCCTCTCGCGATCCCAGGTGGATAGCAGCTGTGCATCACCTACGTTCGAGCCATTTAATCCCGCATTTTTAACGAATATTTTGGCATCGAATACCGGCTTTTTTAGCAGTGAATATACACCCACCTGCCCGGTAGCATTTCCTTTAATGGATATGTCTTTCAGTTTTACGAGTGACATAATAAAATCGATATTCAGATCATTCATATCCACCGACAAAATATCATTTTCGTTTCGTGAAACCCGCCCGTTGAGATTGATATACTGTTTCCGGTTCTGAATTCTGAAATTACGCACATCCATGGTGGTATCGGGATTGATGCTAAGCTGTGAGGCAAGCACATCCCAGGTGGTATCGGCAATAATAATCTGAGTGGGCAGAAATGCGATGAGTGCCGAAGTGAGGTTATTCTCTTTATGAAACTTTGTATTGGCCTGAATTTCACCTGCATAATTCACCGTATCGTTGTTTTGCCATCCAAGCTGGGTATAGAGTGAGTCGTTGGCGGCTGCAGCATTGATATTTATGCTGGTTTCACTGTTTTTATTTATCAGGACAGCATTAGCCTGCATATTCAGTTTTTGTTGCTCATTGTTCAGTGTGAGAGCGATATTACTGATTTTTTGTTTGCCATAAGATAAATAAGGTGTTTGAGCTATCAGTTCGACACGTTCATGAATGTCGTCCACATAGCCTTTTACCGTTGTTATTCCATCGAGTGTGAATGGAAGATTGAAAACTTTGGTTAAAAGTTTGGTGTCTGACAGGGTAAGATCGATATTCATGTAATTGTGCGCCCCACCCTGCTTCCAGGTTCCGGGTATATTTTTGCCCGAAAGTGCCGGAATGTAATTTTCCACTATCGACGAAATAGTTTGCGGTATGGTGCTGTACTTAAAATCTCCTTCGAAATTTCCGTTTATCAGGTCTGAGGTGATGGTGAATTTAGATGATTTTCCACTCACTTCCGATTCAAACAGCAACTGATCCATCACGAGTTCTTCACCGGCATTGATGAACCGGATACTGTCCAGCAGCAGGTATCCGTTCAGGTTGTTGAGGGAGTTACCAATCATGTTCGTATTGCCGTAGAACGAAAGGCGCGAATCTTTGTATTCCTTTGTGAGATGCAGGGCGTTGATATCAGCATTATTGACAAGCAGATCGAAATTGAAAACGGGAAGTTTTTTGGTGAGATCCACTACACCGTCGAAACTGGCCGTGAGGTTCGGATCATTCACATCCATCTTTCCTTCAAATCCCGATCCATCGTACTTTCCATCCACACGGATTTTTTGATAATTGTAGCGGTTCAGGTAAATTTCTGCTATATCACCGCTTATTGTTCCCTGCAGGCTGCGGTTTTGGAGTTTTGTTCCTTTTGTATTGATTTTGAAAGCCGTTTTCCCAAGGGTTTTGGTGCTGAGCAGATCTCCAAGCTGAAAACTGCTGGTACGTA
>CALMZF010000152.1 GCA_937870645.1 uncultured Paludibacter sp.
CTTCAGCTTTAGGTGCCTTTGCTTTTTCAGCAATCGGGGCAGTTGCATCCGCTTTTTTGGACGAACGACGTGTGCGGGCCGATTTTTTGCCTGCTTTTTCCTTCAGCATGTTTTCGTTGTAATCCACCAGTTCGATGATACACATTTCGGCATTATCACCCAACCGGAAACCGGTGCGAAGTATGCGTGTATATCCTCCCGGACGGTCAGCAATCTTTACTGCGATATCGCGAAATAACTCAGTTACAGCTTCTTTATTTTGTAAATGACTGAAAACCTCACGACGCGAATTGGTTGAATCGTCTTTTGATTTAGTCAGGATCGGTTCAACATAAACACGCAATGCTTTAGCTTTGGCCAGTGTGGTTGCTATCCTTTTATGACGAATTAATGAGATCGCCATGTTGGACAACATTGCTTTTCTGTGTGATGTTGTACGGCCTAAATGATTAAATTTCTTATTATGTCTCATTTTTCTTACTCTTTATCTAATTTGTATTTGCTCACATCCATACCGAAGTTAAGATTTAAGCTTTCTAATTTTTCTTCTAATTCAGTGAGTGATTTTTTTCCGAAATTGCGGAATTTCAGTAAATCGTGACGGTGATTGCTTACCAGCTCTCCCAATGTGGTTACATCGGCAGCTTTCAGGCAATTGAGTGCACGAACCGAAAGTTCAAGATCGGTCAATTTGGTTTTCAGCATCTGACGCATGTGTAGTATTTCTTCGTCAAATTCCTCGACACCTTCACCTTCGGGTACTTCCAGCGAAATTTTTTCGTCGGAGAATAACATGAAGTGATGAATTAAAATTTTTGCTGCTTCTTTCAACGCTTCCTTTGGATGAATGGAACCATCGGTGGATATTTCGATAACCAGCTTTTCGTAGTCGGTAATCTGCTCTACACGATAGTTTTCAATCGTATATTTCACATTACGGATAGGAGTATAAATTGCATCGATTGGAATTACGCCAATTTCTGCATTTTGAGCTTTGTTTTCGTCCGAGGGCACATAACCGCGTCCTTTGTTAATGGTAATATCAATCTGGAAACTGGCTGAGGAATCGAGAGTACAAATAACCAGTTCTGGATTAAGAACCTCAAATCCGGTCAGATATTTACCCAGATCACCTGCTTTGAAGGATGTTGTTCCTTTTACAGCAACAGTTACTTTTTCATTTTCGATTTCTTCCACTATTTGTTTGAAACGAACTTGTTTCAGGTTCAGAATGATATTGGTAACATCGTCCAATACACCTGGAATAGTGGAATATTCGTGATCTATACCGTCAATCCTGATTGAAGTAATAGCGAAGCCTTCGAGCGACGAAAGAAGTATGCGGCGTAAAGCATTACCAATGGTAATACCATAACCCGGTTCCAACGGACGAAATTCAAATTTTCCCTGAAAGTCGTCAGCTTCCAACATGATAACCTTTTCGGGTTTTTGAAATGCTAAAATTGCCATAGCTTCACGTATTATTTAGAGTACAACTCTACGATTAATTGTTCTTTAATATTTTCAGGAATATCTTCCCGTTCGGGAATGTGCAGATAAACTCCCGACATCGAAGAATCGGAGTATTCAATCCATGGATATTTGCTGTGATTAAAACCACTCAAAGCGTCCAGAATGACTTCCATTGATTTGTTTTTTTCACGAACAGCTACTACTTGTCCGGGACGAACATGATACGAAGCGATATTCACCACTTTACCGTCAACGGTAATATGACGGTGACTTACCAACTGACGTGCAGCTGCACGTGTTGGAGCAAATCCCAAACGATAAACGATGTTGTCCAGACGAGACTCAAGCAACTGCATGAGAATAACACCGGTAATACCTTTTGTGCGTTTAGCTTTTTCGTACAGGTTACGGAATTGTTTTTCCAACAAACCGTAGGTGTATTTTGCTTTTTGCTTTTCACGCAATTGGATACCGTATTCTGAAGTTTTTCTTCGACGGGAATTTCCGTGTTGTCCGGGAGGATAATTTTTCTTAGCCAACACTTTGTCGGGTCCGAAAATTGGTTCACCAAACTTACGGGCAATTTTTGATTTTGGTCCAGTATATCTTGCCATTTTTTAAAATTTATTTTTTTAAAATTGATGTTTCATCCTTTTTCTACTTTCAAATTTGTGACAGCCGCGACTGCAGAGAGGTTTAAGATGCAGTCATATCACAAATTCCGGGTTAGTCTCGGGTTGAAACAAGATTAAATTACACTCTTCTGCGTTTTGGAGGACGACAACCATTGTGTGGAAGTGGAGTAACGTCAACAATTTCGGTTACTTCGATACCTGCACCATGAATGGTACGAATAGCTGATTCGCGTCCGTTACCCGGACCTTTTACGTAAGCTTTCACTTTACGCAATCCCAAATCGTAAGCTACTTTTGAGCAATCCTGAGCAGCCATTTGAGCTGCATACGGAGTGTTTTTCTTTGAGCCGCGGAAACCCATTTTACCTGCCGATGACCAGGATATTACCTGTCCTTCAGAGTTTGCAAGGGTCACAATGATGTTGTTGAAGGATGAATGTACGTGTAACTGACCTACTCCATCCACTTTTACAACTCTTTTTTTGGCTGCAACTGTTTTCTTTGCCATACTTTTTTCTGATTATTTTTGCTTTTCTAAAATTCGCAAACAGTTAATTACCTCTTACTTAGTTGCTTTTTTCTTGTTAGCAACTGTTTTCTTTTTACCTTTACGAGTACGGGCATTATTCTTCGTACTCTGACCTCTCAACGGCAGACCGATACGGTGGCGAATGCCACGGTAACATCCAATATCCATCAATCGCTTGATGTTCAACTGTACTTCTGAACGCAGGTCGCCTTCTACTTTGTAACCTGCTCCGATGATTTCGCGGATTTTAGCTGCTTGGTCGTCAGTCCAATCTTTAACTTTGATGTTAATGTCAACACCGGCTTGTTCTAAAATCTTTTTTGCATTACTGCGACCTATTCCGTAGACATAAGTCAATCCAACTTCCCCTCTTTTGTTTTGGGGTAAATCTACTCCGACAATTCTTATAGCCATAAACTAATTTTTTGCAAAAATAAATAATTATCCTTGACGTTGTTTATACTTAGGATTTTTTTTGTTGATAACATAGAGACGTCCAAATCTCCTCACGATTTTGCAATCCGGAGTGCGTCTTTTAATTGATGCTCTTACTTTCATATGATATGTGTTTTATTTGTATCTGAATGAAATTCTTCCTTTCGACAAGTCGTACGGTGACATTTCGACTTTAACTTTATCGCCGGGCAGGATTTTAATGTAGTGCATGCGCATTTTGCCTGAGATATGTGCTGTGATAACGTGACCGTTTTCCAACTCTACCCGAAACATTGCGTTCGATAATGCTTCTATTATTGTACCGTCTTGCTCTATTGCAGTTTGCTTTGCCATAAAATTAAAATTCTTTGTCTCCTAAAACTTGTTCAATATATTCAAAACTTGAAAGTATATCTGCTTTGCCATGGCGGATAGCTACTGAGTGTTCGAAGTGTGCCGATGGTTTTCTGTCCACAGTGCGGGTTGTCCATCCATCTTTTTCAAACACGATATTGCGGGTTCCCATATTTATCATCGGTTCAATGGCAATGGTCATACCTGATTTGAGCATTATTCCATTTCCTTTTTTCCCATAATTAGGAACTTCGGGTGCTTCGTGAAGCTTTCGACCTACTCCGTGTCCCACCATTTCGCGGACTACGGTATAGCCTCTGTCTTCACAGTAGGTTTGAATTGCATTCCCGATATCACCTATCCTTCTTCCTTCGTAGGCTTGCTCTATACCTTTGTAAAGAGATTCTTTGGTGGTGCGTAGTAAATTCAGCACTTCGGGAGCTACTTCACCCACACAAAATGTGTAAGCCGAGTCTCCGTTAAATCCATCTTTAGCTACTCCACAATCTATAGATATGATATCACCTTCTTTCAAAATTGTTTTTTCAGAAGGGAAACCATGTACGACCTGTTCGTTGACTGATGCGCAAATTGAATTTGGGAAACCTCCATATCCGAGAAAATTGGGGACACCCCCGTTATCTCTAATGAATTCCTCAGCTCTTTTATCCAGGGCAAGGGTGGAAATTCCGGGTTTGATCAGTTTTGCAATTTCAGCCAACGTTTTGGCAACTATCTGATTGCAATTCCGCAACAATTCTATTTCTTCATCAGTTTTAAGAAAAATCATTCGATTACCTTTTTTATTAATAAGCAGAAGCACTTCCTGTGCGTCCTTTTATCCGTCCTGATTTGAGCAATCCGTCGTAATGACGCATTAACAAATGACTTTCAACCTGTTGCAATGTATCAAGTACCACACCCACAAGGATCAGCAATGATGTTCCCCCAAAAAACTGTGCAAATTGCTGACTGATGCCAATCATAGATGCAAATGCAGGGAGTATGGCAATAATCGCCAACAGGATAGAGCCCGGCAAAGTAATACGCGACATGATTGTATCCAGATATTCAGCAGTACGTTTGCCTGGTTTGATGCCCGGTATGAAACCGTTATTACGTTTCATATCTTCAGCCATTTGCGTAGGATTGATAGTTATAGCCGTATAAAAATAGGTAAATGCAATGATTAAAAATGCAAATAATAAATTATACGATAAACTGGTGTATCTTGTAAATGAATGAAAGAAACCCTGAACGGCTTCCGAACTGGAGTAACCTGCTACTGCAATCGGGATAAACATAATAGCCTGTGCAAAGATAATAGGCATTACACCAGCTGCATTCACCTTGAGGGGAATGTACTGACGTACGCCACCATACTGTTTGGCACCAACTACGCGTTTAGCATATTGTACCGGAATTTTGCGGGTACCCTGCACAAGCATAATTGCGAATGCAATAACGAATATTAATACCACGATTTCGAACAGGAACATGATCAGTCCACCACCACCTGAGAACAAGCGTGATGAGAATTCCTGAATTAATGCTCCCGGTAGACGTGAAATAATACCAATCATAATAATGAACGAAATTCCATTTCCTATACCCTTGTCGGTAATTCTTTCACCGAGCCACATCACAAACATACTACCAGCCATGAGTATAATGGTGGATGTAGCGATAAATAATACACCTCCGGGCAATGCAGAACCTGCCTGAGCTACCTGTACATTCAGGTTGGCCATGTATGAAGGGCCCTGTAGCGCCAGAATAAGAACTGTCAAATATCGTGTGTACTGGTTCATTTTAGTACGTCCACTTTCACCTTCGTGTTGCAGTTTCTGAAATTTGGGTACAGCAATGGTCAATAACTGAATAACGATGGATGCTGAAATGTAAGGCATGATACCCAGCGCAAAAATGGATGCATTTTGGAATGCACCACCTGAAAACATGTCGAGCAGGGCCATGATACCACCGCTTGTCTGATTTTTCAAGGCAGCCAGTGCTGTAGCATCAACACCCGGTATCACAACGTAAGAGCCAAAGCGATATACCATTACAAACAACAGGGTTGTAAGGAGTCGGCTTCGGAGATCTTCAATCCTCCAGATATTTTTTAAAGTTTCAATTAACTTTTTCATTCGCCTAAATTTTTACTGCCGCTCCACCAGCAGCTACAATTGCTTCTTCTGCTGATTTGGAGAAAGCGTTTGCTTCTACCTCAATTTTTGAAGTTAATTTACCATTTCCCAGAATTTTTACCAATGCTGTTTTGGAAATATAACCGGCATCACGTAAATCCTGAAGTCCAATCTTGGTCAGTTTTTTACTGTCAGCAATAATCTGAAGCGTGTCAAGATTGATTGCTTTATATTCCACACGATTAATATTTTTAAATCCAAATTTTGGTAAACGTCTTTGAATTGGCATTTGACCACCTTCAAAACCTATTTTTTGGGAATAACCGGAACGTGATTTTTGTCCTTTGTGCCCTTTGGTAGATGTGCCGCCTAATCCGGAACCAGAACCGCGTCCAATTCTCTTGCGAGTTTTTACAGACCCGGGTGCCGGTGTTAAATTGCTTAAATTCATGTTATCTTAATATTTTTAAGTCTAAATGACAATTATTACTTATTTAATTACTTCAACCAGGTGAGGAACTTTAGCTATCATACCCAGAATTTGCGGAGTAGCTTCATGTTCTTTAACGGCATTCATTTTCTTCAAGCCAAGTGCATCCAGGGTTCTTTTCTGATCTTTGGGGCATCTGATTCTACTTCTGATTTGTTTTACTTTTATTGTTGCCATGTTGATTCTGATTTTATCCGTTGAATACTGTGTGGAGTGATACGCCTCTGTTTTGGGCTACTGTACGTGCATCACGCAATTCTGACAAGGCAAGCATGGTTGCTTTTACCAGGTTGTGAGGATTTGATGAGCCTTTTGATTTGGCAAGTACGTCGGTAATACCAACGCTTTCGAGTACTGCACGCATAGCACCACCGGCTTTAACTCCGGTACCGTTTGTAGCAGGTTCAATATATACTCTTGCACCACCGAATTTAGCAATCTGTTCGTGAGGAATAGTTCCATTCAAAACAGGTACTTTAATCAGGTTCTTTTTAGCAGCTTCGGTTCCTTTAGCTATAGCTGCGGTTACTTCACCAGCTTTACCTAAACCCCAGCCCACAATACCATCTTCATTTCCTACTACTACAATTGCAGAAAAACTGAATGCCCGTCCACCTTTGGTAACCTTTGTTACACGGTTAACTGCTACAAGTCTGTCTTTCAACTCTATATCGTTTGTAGTTTTTACTTTATTCATTTTTGTTGCCATTGCGCT
Organism: uncultured Paludibacter sp.; assembly: GCA_937870645.1. Lineage (GTDB taxonomy): Bacteria > Bacteroidota > Bacteroidia > Bacteroidales > Paludibacteraceae > UPXZ01. Next base: position 6,782 of record CALMZF010000152.1, read on the forward strand.
TAAAATTTAAGTCCACCTTCGCGAGCTGCGTCAGCTAATTGTTTAACACGTCCGTGATAAAGGTAACCGTTACGGTCAAATACCACTTCTTTAATTCCTGCTTCCAAAGCATTTTTTGCAATCAGTTTACCAACTACTGCAGCCTGCTCTGTTTTAGTAATTTTATCTTTGCTACCAAGCGATGAAGCCGCTGCGAGGGTAACTCCCTTTACGTCGTCAATGATCTGAGCGTAAATTTGAGTATTACTGCGAAATACACTCAAACGCGGTTTTTCAGCTGTACCCGAAATTTTTGTACGGATATGGGCTTTTATTCTGATTCTTCTATTTGATTTTTCACTCATTGTTTCACAAGTTTACGTAGATTATTTACCAGCTGATTTACCAGCTTTACGACGAATTATTTCACCTTTGAATTTCACACCTTTACCTTTGTAAGGTTCTGGCATACGGAATGAACGAATTTTGGCACAAACCTGACCAAGTAACTGTTTATCGGTGCTTTCGAGCATGATTACAGGGTTCTGGTTACGTTCGCTCTTCGTTTCAATCTTAATTTCTTCGGGTAAAACTAAATAGATAGTATGAGTGTAGCCTAATGAAAGTTCCAACACCTGACCCTGATTGGATGCGCGATATCCTACGCCGACCAGTTCAAGTGTTTTTTTATAACCTTCAGAAACACCAGTTACCATGTTATTAATTAATGAACGATACAAACCATGGAATGCACGATTTTGCTTTTCGTCATTGGTACGTGAAACTTTACATTCGTTTCCTTCTACTTCAACAGTGATGTTTGGGTTTACTGATTGAACTAATACTCCTTTCGGACCTTTAACAGTAATATCCTGGTCTTTCACAGTCACAGTAACACCTGCGGGAATTGTTATGGGCAATTTTCCTATTCTTGACATTCTTATTTCCTCCTATGAATTAATAAATGTAACACAACACTTCGCCGCCCACTTTGAGGTCAACAGCTTCCTTATTAGTCATCAAACCTTTGGAGGTAGAAAGAATGGCAATACCCAATCCGTTCAATACACGTGGCATATCTTTGTAACCTACGTATTGACGAAGACCTGGTGTTGATACTCTTTTTAAATTCTTGATCGAGTTAACTTTGTTAACCGGATCGTACTTCAAGGCAATTTTAATTGTGCCTTGTGCCCCGTCATCTACAAATTTGTAGTTTAAGATATAGCCTTTTTCGTGCAATATCCGGGTCATTTCTTTTTTTAAGTTCGATGCAGGAACTTCCACCACACGGTGGTTTGCTTTGATAGCATTCCTCAATCGAGTTAAATAATCTGCAATTGGATCTGTCATTTTTTTTTGCTTTTAAATTGATCCCTACTCAGGGACAATATTTAATTATAAAATCTATCCGTAACCCCTATATGGGTAATAATGATAGTATTATTTAATTTCAATAGATAATCAAAAGTCCCCTGTAGGGGATTTTGTGATTACCAGCTTGCTTTTTTAATTCCGGGTATCAGGCCATTGGATGCCATTTCGCGAAATTGGATACGCGAAATACCAAATTGACGCATATATCCTTTGGGGCGTCCGGTGAGTTTGCAACGATTGTGATAGCGGATGGGCGATGAATTTCTTGGAAGTGTCTGTAACAAATCATAGTTACCTTCTTCAATAAATTTAGCGCGTTTTTCAGCATATTTAGCAATCAGTTTGGCTCTTTTAACCTCACGGGCTTTCATTGATTCTTTTGCCATTGTATCTCCTTATTAGTTTTTCTTAAATGGTAATCCAAATTCCTTCAATAAAGCATATCCTTCTTCATCTGTTTTGGCAGTAGTTACAAATGTAATGTTCATACCTAACAGGCGGGTGATACTGTCGATATTGATTTCGGGGAAAATAATCTGTTCGGTTATTCCTAACGTATAATTTCCACGTCCATCGAGTTTGTTATCGATCCCCTTGAAGTCGCGTATACGAGGCAAAGCCACACGTACCAACCTTTCGAGGAATTCATACATATTGGCTCCGCGCAATGTTACCCGCACTCCAATCGGCATTTTTTTACGTAATTTGAAGTTGGAGATATCTTTCTTTGAAATTGTTGCAACCGCCTTTTGACCGGTGATTGTAGTCATTTCGTTGATAGCTACTTCAATGATTTTCTTGTCCGATACAGCTAATCCTAATCCCTGGTTCAAAACAATTTTCTCCAGTTTTGGGGCTTGCATTACCGATGTATAACCGAATTCCTTCATCAGGATGGGCACAATGCGTTCTTTGTAATCTTCTCTTAAACTTGCTGTGTTCATGCTTAAATTTCCTCCCCTGATTTTTTAGAAATTCGTACCAGTTTGCCGTCTTTATTCAATTTGCGTCCCACGCGTACAGGTTTTCCTTTTTCAAGTGGGTTCAGATTTGAAATATGTATGGCAGCTTCTTGTTTAACTATACCTCCCTGAGGTGTTTTGGCATTGGGCTTGGAATGTTTTGAAACCAAATTGATACCTTCTACGATTGCGCGCTGCTCTTTGACATGAACATCGAGTACGCGACCGGTCTTGCCTTTATCGACACCGGCATTTACATATACTGTATCGCCCTTTTTAATGTGTAATTTACTCATCACTCTATTTTTTCATTGATTAAAGCACCTCGGGTGCAAGTGATATAATTTTCATATTGGTAGTACGCAATTCACGGGCTACCGGACCAAAGATACGGCTTCCACGAATTTCACCGGCATTGTTTAATAAAACACAGGCATTATCATCGAAACGGATGTATGAACCATCGGCACGTCGTACTTCTTTTTTAACACGTACAATCACTGCTTTGGATACAGTTCCTTTTTTAATTTCGCCCGAAGGGATTACATTCTTAACTGTAACTACGATAATATCGCCAAGTGATGCATACCGTTTACCTGTACCACCTAATACACGAATACAGAGTGCTTCCTTGGCACCGCTGTTGTCGGCTACTGTGAGTCTTGATTCTTGTTGTATCATAATTCTTACTTAGCTCTTTCGATAATTTCGTTTAATCTCCATCTTTTCATCTTGCTCAGCGGACGGGTTTCCATGATGCTTACAGTGTCGCCAATGTTGCATTCATTTTTTTCGTCATGTGCATGATATTTCTTCGTTTTACTAACGAATTTGCCGTAAATAGGGTGTTTTTCTTTCCACTTTACAGCCACTGTGATGGTTTTATCCATTTTATTACTGAAAACCACACCAGTTCTTACTTTTCTTAAATTTCTTGTTTCCATCAGAATCTTGATTATTTTTTATTCATTTCTCTCTGACGTAATTCAGTTGCAAAACGGGCAATAGTACGACGTACGTCTTTGATTTGCAAAGGATTATCAAGAGGAGAAATGGCATGGTTCATTTTCAGACGTGCCAGATTGTCTTTTTCGGCATCCAGACGTTCTTGAAGTTCTTTGTCGTTTAATTCTTTTATTTCTCTTGTTTTCATGTTCCTTATGCTTTAGATGTTGTGTCATAGTCACGTCTTACTACGAATTTTGTTAATACGGGCAGTTTTTGTGCTGCCAGACGTAAAGCTTCTTTAGCTACTTCGTAGGAAACTCCTTCCACTTCGAAAAGCATGCGTCCCGGAGTTACAGGTGCAACGAATCCTTCCGGATTTCCTTTACCTTTACCCTGACGTGTGTCGGCTGGTTTTCGTGTGATGGCTTTATCGGGGAAAACCCGGATCCAAATTTGTCCTTCACGCTGCATATAACGGGTAACTGCGATACGGGCAGCTTCAAGCTGGCGACCGGTTAACCATTTTGCCTGCATGGTTTTAATTCCGAAAGATCCGAAAGCTAACTGATTTCCGCGTTGTGCATTACCCTTAAAGCGTCCATCCTGTTGTCTCCTGTATTTTGTTTTTTTAGGTTGTAACATAATATCCTCAATTCAATAAATTACAGTTATTTCTTTCTTTTTTTAAATCCTTTTCCTCCGCGGTCATTATTCGGACGATCGCCATGGTAACGGTCACCGCCACGTCCTGCATCTTTCGTTGAGGTAAAGTTAGGAGCCAGGTCTTTTTTACCATAAACTTCGCCACGGCATATCCAGACTTTAATACCAATTATACCTACTTTGGTCAATGCTTCGGCATGTGCATAATCAATATCTGCTCTGAAGGTATGAAGAGGAGTTCTTCCTTCTTTATACATTTCCGAACGTGCCATCTCGGCACCGTTCAAACGACCTGATACCTGAATTTTGATACCTTCTGCTCCTAACCTCATGGTTGAAGCGATTGCCATTTTTGTAGCACGACGGTAAGCGATTTTTCCCTCTACCTGACGGGCTACATTGCTGGCCACGATTACGGCATCCAGTTCCGGACGTTTCACTTCGAAGATATTGATCTGAACTTCCTTGTCGGTAATTTTTTTCAATTCTTCTTTCAGCTTGTCAACTTCCTGACCGCCTTTACCGATAATGATACCGGGGCGGGCTGTACATACGGTTATTGTTACAAGTTTAAGTGTACGTTCGATAACGATGCGTGATACGCTGGCTTTAGCAAGACGGGCATTAAGATATTTTCTGATTTTGCTGTCTTCGAGTATGGAGTCTCCATAATTGTTTCCTCCGTACCAGTTAGAATCCCATCCACGGATGATTCCTAAACGATTACTTATCGGATTTGTTTTCTGTCCCATCGTGCTTAATTTTGGTTATCGTTAGTATTCTTGGTATCCACGAACAGTGTTACGTGATTTGAACGTTTACGGATACGATAACCGCGACCCTGAGGAGCGGTACGTAAACGTTTCAGCTGTGTGGCTGAGTCAACGTAAACTGAACTTACATATAAATTTGCATTTTCTGCTTTTTGCTCGGTTTTATTTTCCCAGTTGGCAATTGCAGATTTCAGCAGTTTTTCCATTCTGATTGAAGCTTCTTTATTAGAGAACTTTAGCACGCCTAAGGCACGGTTTACTTCCATTCCGCGTATCATGTCCGCCACAAGGCGCATTTTGCGGGGTGATGTAGGAACACCGTTGAGCTTGGCGAAATAAAGCGATTTATTAGCTTCCTTTCTGGCATCGGCTGTTATTTTTTTTCTTGCACCCATTGTTATTCTGAAATTTTTTTATTTTTTTCTTTGATTAATTCAATGGATTATTTCTTCTTACCACCGTGACCGCGGAAGATACGAGTGGGTGAAAATTCGCCCAGTTTGTGTCCTACCATATTTTCGGTTATATATACGGGGATGAATTTATTTCCATTGTGAACTGCAATTGTATGACCTACAAAATCAGGTGATATCATTGTAGCGCGGGACCATGTCTTAACCACGGTTTTTTTACCGGTTTCATTCATATCCAGCACTTTTTTCTCCAACTTCAAGTTGATGAATGGTCCTTTTTTTAACGAACGGCTCATATTATTTACTTAATTTTTCTGATTATTTTTTTCTTCTTTCAATAATATACTGGTTTGACTGGTTTTTCGGATAACGTGTTCTGTATCCTTTTGCCAATAAACCTTTACGTGAACGTGGATGTCCACCTGAAGCGCGGCCTTCACCACCACCCATGGGGTGATCAACCGGGTTCATAGCTACACCACGAACGCGAGGACGACGT
>CALMZF010000153.1 GCA_937870645.1 uncultured Paludibacter sp.
CAAAAATTGGCTTTGGGAAAATTATTTAAAATGCCATAAATTAGTAGCTTATGAAAAGGTCAAATACTGTTCGATTTTTGGTTCTTTCATTTTTACTAGTGTCATATCTTCCAATTAATGGAGCTGTAACAACTACCAAACTGAAGGTGAAAGCTCCATTTACTATGCCTGCGATTCGTATGCCCGATTTTTCAAACTGCAAAAAACTGGTCATTACCGATTTTGGAGCTGTTCAGGGCGATAAAATCAAAACTTCTCAAGCTATTGCCAAAGCCATCAGTGCAGCCGGTGAATCGGGTGGTGGTATTGTCGTTATTCCTCCGGGAGAATGGCTTACGGCACAGGTTCATCTGAAAAGTAATGTCAATTTGCACCTGATGAAGGGTGCGGTTTTGCTTTTTTCGGATAATCCTTCCGATTATTTACCGGCAGTACATTCGACCTGGGAGGGCCTGGAGTGCTACAATTATTCACCTTTGATTTATGCTTATCAATGTAAAAATGTGGCCATAACCGGTGAAGGCGAAGTACAGGCCCTGATGGACAACTGGAAAAAATGGGCAGGAAGACCCAGGGCTCACATGAACAGCCTGAAAAACCTCTATTATTGGGCGTTTGACAATAAACCGGTAAATGAAAGAAATATGGTTAATGATTCATCCAATCTCCGACCGCAGTTCATTCAGTTTAATCGGTGTGAAAACATACTGATAGATGGAGTTTCCATTAAAAACAGCCCATTCTGGACAATTCATCTTTACCTGTCAAAAGATATAGTGGTGAGAAATGTGAAAGTTTGGGCTCATGGCCACAATAACGATGGCATTGACCCCGAAATGAGCCAAAACATATTAATAGAGAACTGCATTTTCGATCAGGGAGATGATGCAATAGCCGTAAAATCAGGAAGAAGTCCCGAAGGCTGGCGTACCAAAACACCGTCAAAAAATATTGTAATACGCAACTGTACAGTCAAAAACGGTCATCAGTTACTGGCTATCGGCAGTGAATTGTCGGGCGGCATTGAAAATATTTACCTCAATAATTGTGTTGTAGCCCATGGTGCTAAAATGTTTCATCTTGTATTCATCAAAACCAACGAGCGCATGGGGTATGTGAAAAATATACATGTAAGCAATGTAAAAGCAGGGAAAATAGATAATGGAATTCTCGGAATTGAAACTGACGTGCTCTATCAGTGGCGAAACCTTGTCCCTACCATTGAAAAAAGACTCACACCGATTAAAAACATCAAACTGAACAGGATTAATGCTTCAAAAGTGGAATTTATTTCCCGGATTTTTGGTCAAAAGGAATTACCGGTTAAAAATGTTACGTTGATAAATGTAGCGGCTGATACGATAAGTTCAAAAAAACACATACATGAAAATGTTCTGAAATTCAAAGAAAAATAACACACCTTACTATTATGCCGGTTATGAAAGTTAACGCACATTTACATACGCCTTATTCATTCAGTGCATTCATTGATATTGATGATGCATTGGACAGAGCCGTGAAGGAAGGAGTTAAAGTAGTAGGAATTAATGATTTTTACACCACATCAGGTTATGATGCCTGGGCTGAAGGTTGTAAAAGAAGAAACCTGTTTCCTCTTTTCGGGATTGAATTTATCAGCCTGAATGAAGCTGATCAACGGGCAGGACTTCGCGTAAACGATCCCGGAAATCCCGGAAGAACGTACATGAGTGGTAAGGGGATGAGTTACCCGTTCATGCTGGACGAACCGTATGCAACACAACTGGCTAGCGTAAGAAAAGAAGCCAACGACCAGGTCGAAGCCATGTGTGGTAAGTTGAATGAACTTCTGCTTGCTAATAAAATTGATTTTTCACTCGATTTTGAGTGGATAAAAAATGAACTGACCAAAGGCTCAATACGTGAACGTCATTTGGCCAAAGCGCTGCGGATGAAGGTCTATGAATTTTGCGGAAACGAGGAAACATTTGTTTTCACAAACAATGAAAACCTGAAGGCTAATATTGAAATATCGCATTTTGGGGAAGAGGTACTGAAAGGAAAACAGACGGAATGGAAAGTAAAAAATGCGCTGGGAAAAACGATTTCGCAGGGAATTTTGTCCGCTAAAGATATTCAGATTGGCAACTGCCAACAGCTTGGCGAAATAACCATACCTTTATCATTTATCAAAGAAGCCGAAAAAATGATCCTGGAAGTAAAACTCGGTGGAACAGAAGTTTCCAACAACTGGGATTTCTGGGTCTATCCGGAAATACTGCCTCAGGTGGATACCACTTCAGTCTATATCTGTGATAAAATGGATGATAAACTCAAATCCGTGTTGAATAACGGAGGTTCGGTATTATTACAACTGGCTGGCAAGGTTACTCAGGGAAAAGATGTGGTCCAGCAGTTGGTGCCGGCATTCTGGAATACTTCCTGGTTCAAAATGCGTCCGCCACATACCACCGGAATTCTGATTAATGATTTTCATCCCGTTTTCAGGGATTTCCCCACCGATTATTATTCCAACCTGCAGTGGTGGGAACTGGCTAATCGGGCACAGGTGATGGAACTGACCGATTTCCCGAAATCTTTTCAACCCATTGTTCAAACGATTGATACCTGGTTTATCAACCGCCGGTTGGCCATGCTTTTCGAAGCCAGGGTAGGTAACGGAAAGATTATAGTATGCAGTGCCGATATTCAAAAAGACCCGGACAAAAGAATTGTTGCCCGACAGTTGCGGTATTCTATACTGAAATATATGAATTCCAATTTATTTTTACCGGAAAATGAGCTAACTTTGGAAGTGATTGAAAACCTGACCATCAAACGGGGTGAATGGTTGGATATGTCCATGACAAAGGATGCACCCGATGAATTGAAGAAGAATATATAATAGTTGAATTCGATTTTGAGTTATTAAGTTATTGAGTAATTGAATTTCTGAATTGCCCCGCCTTTTAAGGCGGGGATAAGAGAGAAAAATATTATATTTCTAAAAAATAAATATACAGCAATGAAAAATAAATCCTGCTGCTTATTAATCATCGTGCTTTTTGCCTCAATCCATGCAATGGCATCGGACACAAACTGGCCTCCGGTAACCACCGAAACAAAACCCTGGACACGCTGGTGGTGGCTGGGAAGCGCTGTAGACAAAGACAATCTGACTTACAATATCTCCGAACTGGGAAAAGCAGGCATGGGTGGCATGGAAATTACCCCCATTTACGGAGTAAAAGGGAATGATGCCAAAAACATCGACTATCTCTCACCACGGTGGATGAATATGCTCACACATACCGAAACCGAAGCGCGAAATTCAGGGATGAAAGTGGACATGAACACCGGTACAGGCTGGCCATTCGGCGGACCTGAAGTTACTTTGGAGGATGCTGCAACCAAAGCTATTTTTCAGGAATATAATGCGAATGGAGGAGAGGATGTATCGCTGAAAATAACGATGAATGATCCGAAACAAAAGAAAGTAGCGTATCTCTCCCGATTGATGGCTTATTCCGATAAAGGCAAAAAACTGGATGTGACTAATTTAGTATCAAAAGAGGGCGACTTCAAGTGGAATGTTCCGAAAGGTGACTGGAAACTCATTGCATTGTTTGTTGGAAAAACGCTGCAGGAAGTGAAACGCTCTGCTCCCGGCGGACAGGGGTATGTAATGGATCACTTCAGCGCCAAAGCGGTGAAGAATTACCTGACTAAATTTGACAATGCTTTTGCCCGTGAAGGCACCTCATACCCAAACTCTTTCTTCAACGACTCCTACGAAGTGTATAATGCCGACTGGACACCGACTTTCCTGGAAGAGTTTCAGCAGCGACGGGGATACAAACTGGAAGATTATTTCCCGGAATTTCTGGCTAAAGGAAAAACTGACATCTCCTGCCGGGTAGTTTCCGATTATCGTCAAACACTGAGTGAGATGCTGCTTACTGATTTTACACAACAATGGACTGCCTGGGCGCACAGTCACGGAGCCATTACCCGCAATCAGGCACACGGTTCTCCTGCCAATATCATCGATCTGTATGCCGCTGTGGATATTCCCGAATGTGAGATTTTCGGCATATCCGATTTCGATATTCCGGGACTGAGAAAAGATGAAATGAGGAAAATAAATGACGGTGACCCTGTTACTTTGAAAATGGCAAGCTCCGCGGCACACATTACCGGTAAAAAGTTTACTTCGTCCGAAACTTTCACCTGGCTTACCGAACATTTCAGAACTTCGCTTTCGCAGTGCAAACCGGAAATTGATCAGGTCTTTACATCGGGTGTCAATCATGTGTTTTTTCATGGCACTCCCTATTCGCCCCGCGAAGCTGCCTGGCCCGGATGGCTTTTTTATGCATCGGTCAATATGTCGCCCACCAATTCCATCTGGAAGGATGCTCCTGCTTTCTTCTCGTACATAACCCGCGTACAGTCATTCCTGCAGTACGGCGAACCGGATAACGATTTGCTGGTGTATTTCCCGGTGTACGATATCTGGTATGAACAGCAGAGCGATTATTATTATGCATTCGGCATTCACGGATTACGCGACCGGTTACCAAAGTTTTACCGGGCAGTTGAAAAAATCAGGGAAAGTGGCAGGGATGTGGATTATATTACCGACCGTTACATTATGTCAGCCACCGTCGAAAACGGTTTGATAAAAACCATCGGAGGCACTACCTACAAAGCACTGGTACTACCGGCTGTACGGTTTATGCCGCTGGAAACTGCTCAGAAATTAACCCAAATAGCCAACGATGGTGCAAAAATTATTTTTGTTGATCATTATCCCGAAGGAGTTCCCGGACTGAAAGATTTCAATAAGCGTCAAAGCAAGTTGCATAAACTGATAAACAGATTTCCGTCGGGCAATTTCAGTAAATCAAAAGTCAAAAAAATTGGAAAGGGACAGATTATCACCGGTAAGGACTATGACGAATTACTGACGATGGCGAATATCAAGGATGAAAGTTTCTCGAAAGAGTTCAAAGGACAATACATCCGCCGAAAAAACGAAACCGGTTACCATTATTTCTTTACACAGCTCACCAACAATCCAGTCAACAATCTTGTTGAGTTGGGGGTAGATGCCCGCAGCGCTGTGATATTTGACCCCCTGACCGGCAAATCGGGCAAAGCGCAACTGTTGAGAAGTAAAAGGAACAGGCCACTGTTATACCTGAATTTAAAACCCGGACAATCCATGATAGTGAAAACGTACACCAACGAAGATGTGGATGTGCCGGACTGGAACTATTATCAGATTATTCCATTTAGGTTATTGAAACGAAATGAAGGCTGGAAACTTAATTTTATCCAAAGCGAACCTGCCATTAAAGATACATTCGATTTGCAGGGCTTGGGTTCCTGGACAGAATTGAGCAATCCCGATTTGAAACGAAACATGGGGACCGGAAAGTATTCTATCAAATTTAATTTCAAAAAGACCGGCAAAGAATACCGGTTGACGCTGGGCGATGTACGTGAAAGTGCCAGCGTGTATGTGAACGGTCAGTTTGTGGAAACTTTATTCTCCGTACCGTTCGAAACAACTATCGGAAAATACCTGAACGATGGCGAAAACCTGCTCGAAGTAGAGGTCACCAACCTCCCTGCCAATCGCATAGCCGATTACGACAGACGGGGTGTGGATTGGCGCATTTTCAACGAAATCAACTTTGTGGATCTCAACTACCGCAAAACCCTGTACGATAAATGGGAAACTGTTCCCTCCGGATTATTGGGACCGGTGGAAATATATGAAATAACTCCAACCAAATCATTTATGTTAGATTAATCAACTTTTAAGCAAATCTTATTTAGTCGCAGCGTATCGAAAATTTCAGAATTAATAAATAATCACTAAACCTCACTCTCCCAAGTCCCCTTCAGGGGATTTAGGGGCAGTTCCCTTCAGAGCCGGTCCCGAAATGGTTTCGGGAGGGTCGGGGGGCCACTCACATTTTATGAAAAAACTCATTCTATCACTCATTATCCTTGTACTTCTAACCGGTTTCACCTCGTCCGAAAAAAAGATAAAGATTTTCATAGCCGGTGACTCTACTGCGCAGACCTACAAATCAGACAAAGACGGACTGATCAGGGGCTGGGGACAAATGCTCCCGCTTTTCCTGGACGTGAAAGTGGAAGTGGTCAATCACGCCATGGGTGGTCGCAGCACCAAAACTTTCCTCAACGAAGGCCGCTGGGACAGACTGATGGCACAGGTGCGCAAAGGCGATTACGTGTTTATTCAGTTTGGACACAACGATGCCTCCACCCGTCCCGAACGGTATGCATCTCAAGCCGATTATTACGACAATCTGGTGAAAATGATACAAGATGTGAGAGCCAAAAAGGCACATCCCGTGCTGCTGACTTCCGTGGTCATGCGCACCTTTGTCAACGGCAATCTTACCGACGACCGGTTGAAAGCCTATCCCGTTATCATGCGTCAGATAGCCAACGAGTACAAGGTTCAGCTCATTGATGTTAATCAGAAAACCCGCGATATGGTTACTGTGCTGGGTGATAAAAAGTCAGTTGCTTATTATCGTCACACCGAACCCGGAATAGACCCTGCCAAACCCGAAGGTGTAAAAGATGATACACACATGATGGAGAAAGGGGCAACTCAGGTCGCTTATTTTATAGCTGAAGGTATCATGGAGCAGAAAATGAAAGGATTGAGCGAACATGTCAGGCTGGGTGCTGATGATAAAAGCATCCAATCCTTTATGAAAACAACCAACCAGTACGTTTATCTGTTCTCTTATTTCAAGGGAAACGGCGACGGATTGCATTTTGCTTATAGTACCGATGGACTGAAATGGGAGACAGTGCGTAACGATTCTGTGTTCCTGAAACCCGCAGTGGGCAAAGATAAACTCATGCGCGACCCAAGCATTGTCAGGGACAATAACGGTGTATTTCATATGGTGTGGACTTCGGGATGGTGGGATAACGGAATAGGATATGCTTCATCTAAAGACCTGATCCACTGGTCAGAACAAAAATACATTCCCGTAATGGAAAAATTCGCAGTAGTAAAAAATACCTGGGCACCGGAATTGTTTTACGACCGCAAAGATAAACTGTTCTACATTTTTTGGGCTTCCACCATCCCCGGTGCATTTCCCGAAATCCCTACTTCGGAAAGTGAGAAAGGCCTGAACCACAAACTGTATTATGTTACCACAAAAGATTTCAGTACTTTCAGCGAAACAAAACTGTATTACAATCCCGAATTTAGTGTCATCGACGGAGCCATGCTGGCTAAGGACAATAAATATTATCTCTTTGTGAAAAATGAAAATTCCAATCCTCCCGAAAAGAATATACGCGTAGTGTTAAATAGTAAGCCGTACAATTTCCCCGTGAAGGTGTCAGCGCCGATTACCGGGCAATATTGGGCGGAAGGTCCTGCACCGCTGCAGGTGGATGAGTATGTATATGTTTATTTCGATAAGTACCGTGACAAAAAATATGGTGCCGTTCGTTCCAAGAACATGACTGATTGGGAAGATGTGTCCGATTCCATTACATTCCCCAAAGGCATCCGGCATGGCACTGCCTTTGCAGTTACCGAAACCGTGTTCCGGCAATTGATGAAATAGGAAACAAATGTAAATATCCTCTTTTGCACGGTCAATCATCATCGGACAGAATATATACGATTATTCTTTTCTCCACCCACAAAAAAATCTTACCAAAAAAATAAACGACCAACAATAAGTGTTTTATTATTAGTCGTTTATCTTATTTAGATTGTTGTCTCACCAGGACTCGAACCTGGTCAGGCAGAACCAAAAACTGCAGTGCTAC
>CALMZF010000154.1 GCA_937870645.1 uncultured Paludibacter sp.
ACTCAACCCAAGATTTACTACTCCGAATTCTCCCGTAGGAGTGTGCCAGCCATCACCTGCTCCGGCAAATATGCTTATGTTCTTCCGGGTGTATCCCAGCTCGAAGTATTTATCGCCACCGGCAGTCCTGGCTCCGCCTGCTTCGTTCAGCATGTAGTTTGCTCCAACAGAAAACCCGTGGGTGGCATAGCCAAGATTGATTTCATATCCGTGCGCACCGGTGTCTTTGCTGTAATCAAAGTAGCTGGTTCCCGGGAAATAATAATCGGTAAGACCGGTGGTGAGCCCGAAGTTGAAAACGTATCGGGCAAATAAATCCATTTCCAGAAAGCCGTCAAAGCCGGCAGAGCCCCATGAGCCAATCGTAAATCCATTCTTGTTGTATTGAAGGAAGGGTTGAATGGACGGGCCTGACAATTTGGTGCCGCGCCAGACGTAGGTACTGACGAGATCTAAACCTGTGCTCACATCCTGCGCCCGGATGCTTAAAGAAAAGGCGCCTGTTAACATGACAATCATAATAATTTTTACCTTTTTCATAAATTCATTTTTTTTTGTGTTAATACTAAGTCTGCTTGACGATAATTAGTTAAATTTTGAAGTGATATTGATATGCGAAATATCATAAAGACTGAAAATTGTAAACTTTAATTTCAAAATGATTACGTAACGAGACAAAAGTATACAGAAAGATAGTAAAAATAATAAAATACTATCATAAATATAGAAATAATTTATATGAAACATCAAAAAGAAACAAATTAAGATAAAAACATTACAATATGATAATATTAATTTGCTATTTGCAACAGATTGAAATATTGAGATTAAAGATTTCTTTTCATTTATGTTAATTATTCTTGTGTTTATGTGCATGACAGGATTTTTTGAAGGACTGGTTTCTGTTTTTCCGTTTATCAGGAATACTTAACAGGATTTTTTTGAAAAGTTTCATCCGGAAAAACACAATCATGAAACTTGTTGATATAGGAATGGGGAATTTTGAAAAAAAAATCCCGGTCTGCACGGTGCAGATCGGGATTTATGAATGTGAAAGGTGTTGTTGCTTTATTTTTCGAGCCTTTTCATGGCTTTGAGCGTGTTTTCGCGGCTTCCAAAGGCGGAAAAACGGACAAATCCTTCGCCCGCAGGTCCGAAACCGGCACCGGGTGTACATACGATGTTCTTTTCTTTCAGCAAATAGTCGAAGTATTCCCAACTGCCAATGCCTTCGGGTGTTTTTGTCCAGATATAGGGTGCGTTAACTCCACCGTAAACGGTCAGTCCGGCTGCTTGAAGTGATTTGCGGATGATGCGGGCATTTTCCATGTAGTAATCCACCAGCGCTCTCACCTGCTTCTTGCCTTCGGGGCTGTAAGTAGCTTCTGCTGCGCGTTGCACTACGTATGAGGTGCCATTGAATTTCGTTGTTTGACGACGCAGCCAGAGTTTGTTCAGACTAACTTTCTCGCCATTTTCAGATAGGGCAGTCACGGTTTTTGGTACAACGGTATAACCGCAGCGGGTACCGGTAAATCCGGCAGTTTTGGAAAAACTGCGGAATTCAATAGCCACTTCTCTGGCTCCTTCAATTTCGAAAATGCTGTGAGGCACGATTTCCTCGGTAATGTAGGCTTCGTAAGCAGCATCAAAAAGAATAATCGCATTATTCTCACGGGCGTAATTTACCCAAACAGTCAGTTGTTCTTTTGTAAGTGTGGTTCCGGTAGGATTGTTGGGATAACACAGATAAATAATGTCCACTTTTTCGTTGGGAAGTTCCGGTACAAAATTATTGGATGTATTACAAGGCAAATAAACCAGATTGGTCCATTGTCCGCTGGCGGAAGGTTCTCCTG
>CALMZF010000155.1 GCA_937870645.1 uncultured Paludibacter sp.
AAACTGGCTGTTGAAATTTCGAAAATGTCCACAGAATTCAGAGCCCGCGCCAATCATTACGACAGCAAAAACAATCCGAAACTTGTAAAGGAGTATTACCGAAAGTTGTACTCCGATTGGAATACAGCCGTAGAAAAAGTGATAAAGGATGTGGACGAGTTATAAGTGATTTTTTCTATCTGGCTGACAATAAATTATTCACACCAATAAACAGCAGTGGGAAACCCGTTCGGATTTCCCACTGCTGTTATTTATTAGTTAGTTTTCAGGCAATATTGTATTCCCGTTTGTAAGCATATAACACCAGCATGGTTACTATTGGAATGAGCATAAAACCACCTAAGAGATAATAAAATGGAATTCCTGAGAGAGCAATAAATATTTCACGCGCAACTTCCCGCATATCCACCAGGGCAAATGTAATCAGGAAGCCGATCAATGCAAAAACCGGTGCAATCCAGCCTGTTTTGCGTTCCCTTTGGGGCAACCGGAGCATTACTTTTTCCGAAAATCCGTTATCCGCAATTTCCTGTTTCTTATCGCCAAAAAATGTTTTCAGTATTTTATCATCCTTAGTTTCCATAGCCGGCTTGTGTTAAGTATTTTCCCATTTTTTCCTTTCCTTTCAATATATTCGTCTTCACCGTTCCCAGCGGGATATTCATGATTTTAGCTATTTCCTTGTGTGTCTTATCTTCCATATAACAAAGCAGAATTGCCGTCTGTTCATCTTTGCGCAGGTATTTCAACGCTGCAAAAATATCATTTTTTTCGGAAGAGTAGTCTATTTCGGTGCTGTATTTTTTATCCAGTTCGGTGATATTTAGTTCATCGTGATAACGTTTCGCCCTAACAGAATCGTAAAAAGTATTGTAAGCAATGCGGTACAGCCAGGTAGAAAATGCCGATATTCCCTGAAAAGAACGAATGTTGAGATATGCTTTGATAAATGTTTCCTGTGCCAGATCGTCACTTAAGGCGGTATCTCCGAGCGTAAGATTTACCAAAAACCGGCGTATGGGCGATTGGTATTTCTGTACCAGCCGGTCGAACGCACGGCGGTCATCTGCGATGACCACCTGCGATACCCAAAGCATATCTTCGGCTCGGTTCATTTACAATGAAGGCTTGTCTGTTGTATCAGCTTTTGGCTTTTCAACAAAATAGGCTATCAAAATGCCCAATCCTGCAAAAGCCGGAATTAGTCCAAAATACAGATCACGATTATGTGTGAAAACCCCCACTAAAACAATAGCCAGACCCACTCCAAGCCATACCAGTCCGTTTTGCAGCTGCGAAGAGCGCTTTTTTGGTTCATCAAAAAAACTTTGAGGCAGCGGCTGACCCAGCTCAAGTGCTTTCATGGAGATATCGTACCGGCGCTGATCCTTTTTGGCACTCTCCTTCGATGAAAAGTACACAATGAGGATTACCATAATAAAAGGTGCCAGACATATCAGTACTAATCCAAGACCGGAGAATGGCATATCATTCTTTCCTTCGTTCGATAAGCGCATCGATTCCAGGTCCATCAGCTGTTTGGCATCCAGTTTCTTCAATAATATCGCTTCCCGTGCATCCAGGTTTTCGTTCATGTACAGTTGTTCAATACTATCCTTGACATCTGCTTTAGCCGTATCCGGCTTCGTTTGGGTTTGAGCTGTCAGGCTTAAGGCCAGCATCAAAACTCCTGCTAAAAAGACTCCAAATCGTTTCATTTTAATTTTCAATTTAATTGGTTTGTAAATTTAATCTTTGTTTATGAATTAGACGAAACGAAATGTAGTTTGGATTTAAAACAAGAGAAAAATTCCAATATTTAACATTTACGGATAAAAAATGTGGAAGTCAAAAACTTAATCAGCGATAAAAAATCAAAATTACTACCGGGTAAATAAAACTATCACACAACCATAAAAATATCATTCTGTCAGACCAAAGACATTTATTTGCATATAAATAAAATATATTTACAATTATTTTTTGATATTTCGTCATTTCACTATACATTTGTAAGGCAATCGTAATAAAAAAACCTTTATAAAAAATACCGTGTTATGGACATTCAAAATTATCCGGCAGAACCTTTCCGCATTAAAAGTGTGGAATATGTTAAAATGATCTCGCGCGAGCAACGTGAGGCTGTAATTAAAAAAGCTGGTTTCAATACCTTTCTGATTGACTCTGAAGACGTTTATATCGATCTGCTTACCGACAGCGGAACCAATGCCATGAGCGACAGGCAGTGGGGAGGCATGATGATGGGCGATGAAGCGTATGCCGGAAGCCGCAATTTTTACCACCTGGACGAAACGGTGAAAGAATACTTTGGATTTAAATACATGGTTCCTACCCATCAGGGACGGGCAGCCGAGAATATTCTGTCACAAATTGCCATTAAACCCGGACAATATGTTCCCGGGAATATGTATTTTACCACCACCCGCTACCATCAGGAACGCAACGGGGGAATTTTTGTGGATATTATCCGCGACGAAGCACACGACGCCAGTATCAACATTCCCTTTAAGGGAAATATCGATCTGAATAAACTGGAGAAACTGATAATGGATAAAGGAGCAGATAAAATTGCTTATGTGTGTCTGGCGGTAACGGTAAACCTTGCCGGCGGTCAACCGGTTTCGATGCAAAATATGCGTGAAGTGCGCGATCTCACCCGCAAACACGGTATCAAGGTATTTTACGACGCCACCCGCTGTGTGGAAAATGCCTATTTTATCAAGGAACAGGAACCTGAATTCAGGGATAAAAGCATCAAAGAAATCGTTCACGAAATGTTCAGCTACGCCGATGGCTGCACCATGAGCGGCAAAAAGGACTGTCTGGTAAATATCGGCGGTTTTCTGTGCATGAATGATGAAAAACTATTCGGAGATGCCAAAGAATTGGTAGTGGTATATGAAGGAATGCCTTCTTACGGCGGACTGGCCGGTCGCGATATGGAAGCCATGGCCATAGGTCTGAAAGAAGCCATGCAATACGAATACATCGAGCACCGAATCAAGCAGGTTCGCTACCTGGGCGACCGCTTGCTGGAAGCCGGAATACCAATTATTGAACCCGTGGGAGGTCATGCCGTATTTCTGGATGCACGGCGATTCTGTCCGCACCTCACTCAGGATCAGTTTCCGGCGCAAAGTCTGGCAGCCAATCTGTACCTTGAGTCAGGCGTTCGCAGCATGGAACGGGGTATTGTTTCCGCCGGGCGAAATAAGACAACCGGTGAAAATCACGCTCCGAAACTCGAAACAGTTCGTCTGACTATTCCACGTCGCGTGTACACCTACCGCCACATGGATCTGGTTGCCGATGCGGTCATTAAACTTTATCAGAACAGGGAGCAAATTCGCGGTTTGAAATTTGTATATGAGCCCAAACAACTCCGGTTTTTTACAGCACGATTTGAAGAAATCTGATAAACTTTTTTTCAGCTATAAAAAATCCTCAATTGTGGTATATTTCACTAAAAAATGGGTTGGCAGAAGTGTCAATCCATTTTTTGTAGAAGAGTATTTACTGCCTTATTCTTAGATTTTAGAATAAAAAACCGACAAACTTATTGTAAAAAACACATTAAGTGATAATATAAT
>CALMZF010000156.1 GCA_937870645.1 uncultured Paludibacter sp.
ATGTACCCCGAAGATATTGACCTTACCAGACGCATTCACCGTGAATACCGGACTGTTTTTTATCCCAACGTCAGTGTCACGCACCATCATACACAGGGATCATACAAAACGGGGCGCCTGCTGTGGATTCACCTCACCAATATGATCCGGTATTTCAATAAATGGGGCTGGTTTTTTGATACCGAACGAAAAAAAGTGAATGAAAAAATCTTGGAACAACTGAAAATGTTGTAATTTTGCAAAATAATACGAATTAAATACGTCGTTAGTATGAATTTTGACCTTCAGCAGATAATCAGTGCTTTTATAGCTGTTTTTGTTATCATAGACATATTGGGTTCCATACCTATTATCATGGGTATCAAGGAAAAAAACGATGATATCAAACCACTACGTGTGTGTTTGATTTCATTTGCCATTTTCATTCTTTTCCTGTACGGTGGTGAGGGAATTTTAAGATTATTCAAGGTTGATTTTCAGTCCTTTGCAGTGGCAGGTTCTCTTATAATTTTTGTTTATGCAGTAGAAATGGTGCTGGATATTGAGATTTTCAAAAACAAAGGGCCAGAGGGGAGCACATCCATTGTTCCACTCGCATTTCCGCTGGTAGCCGGACCGGCATCATTCACCACCATTCTTTCAATCCGTGCCGAATATGCGATCGAGAATATCCTCATCGCCATTATTATGAATCTGATATTTGTTTATATTGTGCTCCGGATGACTGAAAAGATTGAAAAATTAATAGGTAAAGGCGGAATTTATATTATGCGGAAGTTTTTCGGCATCATCCTGCTGGCCATTGCGATGAAATTATTTATGGGAAATATCGGTTCATTATTGTAAAAATACCAACATAAAATAAACCGGCCCCGAATACCATCACTGACATTCGGGGCCGATCGTTTTAATCAATCTAATTCACTCAAAATCTGATTGTTATTTTACTCTAATCTTTACACTGCTTTTGACATCGGCGGCTGAAGAGGCATTGTGAAAGACAAATTCACCAGCTTCCACATTCCAGTTTCCTGTTCTTTCATCGTAGAAAGCAAGGTCCTGAATTCGTATCGGAATAGTTACCGTTGCCGTTTCGCCGGGTTGCAGAAATACCTTTTTAAATCCTTTCAGTTCTTTTACCGGTCGAATAACTGATGCTTTCGGTTGAGAAGCATAAATTTGCACGGTCTCATAGCCATCCGTGGTTCCGGTATTTTTCAGGGTGAAAGTCACATTAACTGTTTCGTCCTTTGCATATTCCTTTTTATCGGTTGCGATCTTGCCGTAACCAAAACTGGTGTACGAAAGTCCATACCCAAATGGGAAGAGTGGTTTGATTTTTCGGGTATCGAACCATCGGTAACCCACCAGAATATCTTCCTTGTAATACTGATTGATGCTGTCGCCGGGATAGGAGAGTTTTCCAAAAGAGTGTGCCGCATTGTCTTCGAGCTTCACCGGGAAAGAGAATGGCAGCTTACCCGATGGATTTACAGCGCCCGAAATGACCCGTGCAATGGCATTACCGTTTTCGGAGCCGTTGTACCAGTTTTGTATTATAGCGGGAACTTCTTTTATCCATGGCATTGCTACCGCATTGCCGGTAGTAAGTACGATGACCAGGTTTTTATTCACTTTCAGAATTTCGCTGATGAGGCGGTTCTGACCAAACGGTAAGTCATACGATTTGCGGTCGCCACCCTCACAGTCCTGATACTGATTTTTGTTCAATCCTCCGAAGAAGAGTACCACATCGGCTTTGGATGCAATCTCAACAGCTGACTTCAACAATGAATCCTGATTTTCGACGGGTGGAACAACTTTATCGTAAGCCGACGGTCCGGATGAATAACCCATGGAATAATGGATTTTATCTTTCCCGTAGATTTTCACGAGCCCTTCCAGTGGGCTTACTTCATATTTTACCTTCAACGAAGAGGAGCCGCCTCCAAGGGTAAGCGTTTTTACTGCATTTTCGCCGATAACAGCGATTGAAGTATATTTTTCGGAAGCAATTGGAAGGATATTATTTTCATTTTTAAGCAACACAATTCCTTCTTCGGCTATCCGGAGTGCAGTCTGACTGTGTTCGGGCGAAACAAACTTTCCGTAGGGACGGTTACGGTTCATATTCGTACGGAAAATCAGCCGAAGAATGCGGCTCACTTTATCGTTAAGTACCGCCTCCGGGATTTCTCCCTTTTTTATTTGTGCCAGAAATGGTTGTGCCAGATAATAATCCTTGTAGTCAAATTTTGCTTTCGAAGTCAATCCGTCGGTGTAGGTTCCCATTTCTACATCCAAACCGTAGAGAGCAGCCTGACGGGTATCATGCACTCCGCCCCAGTCGCTCACCACTACCCCATCGAACTTCCAGTCAGTTTTCAGTATTTTATTCAGCAACAAGTCATTATGACAGCAATGCTGCCCGCGTATCTGATTATATGCGCCCATAATCGACCACACTTTTGCTTCGGTGACTGCCGCTTTGAATGCCGGGAGATAGATTTCGTACAAGGCCCGGTCACTGAGGTTCACATTGATATGCCCGCGCCATTCTTCCTGATTGTTCAGCGCAAAATGCTTGACACATGCCGCCACGCCATTTTGCTGAACCCCCTGAATGTAAGGCACCACCATTGTGGAAGCAAGGTATGGATCTTCACCCATATACTCAAAATTTCGGCCGTTAAGCGGCGTACGGTAAATATTCACGCCGGGACCCAGCAATACATCTTTTCCCCGATAACGCGCCTCTTCACCGATAGCTATCCCGTAAGCTTTGGATAGTTCGGGATTGAATGTGGCTGCCAGCGAAGTGAGTGCGGGGAATGCCGTGCA